>JARYLO010000081.1 GCA_029907605.1 Sedimentisphaerales bacterium | reverse complement strand
GTGATGGAGCTTACCTGCAGCCTGACCTTCCTTATAGAAACGCCTGACATACTCAGGGTCTGAGCTGAATCGCTTGGGCAGGACCTTTATGGCCACAGTGCGATTAAGGCTTAGCTGCACGGCCTTGAAGACCACCGCCATGGCACCAGCCCCTATCTTGCCTATGATCTTGTATCCAGGGATCTGATACGGGACTGCAATGGACCTTACGTCCTTTATGGCGGCCTGCAGGCGTTCGGCCTGGCCCTTGGTCAGGTAGCCAAGCTCTACCATGAGTTGCCTGAGGCTTATGGGTCCTGCCTTTGATCTGTTCTTGAGCTCCTCTATTGCCTGCTGGACCTCCTCCTTGGTACACAGGCCGTGCTCTATGGCCATCCGACCGAAGATCGTGTCGTAGCTGGTCTCGTGGGTTAGGCCTGCACTGCTGCCGGCCGTGCCGTTCGCCTTTTTGGGTTTTTCGTTCACGTGTGCACCCAAACTCGGACCCATAATACCCCAAGAGACCCAAAAGGACTAGATCTGTGTCCTTTACCTGTTAGAACCTGGGGCATCTGGCCTGACCAACACATTGCTAATCAGGATCGGCCAGCTCCTATCGCCCCTTTAGCCCTGCCTGCCGCCCAACACGGCCTAGCCTGCTGATAACTCTGCTTGACGGCCACCACGCACTTCCACATATTGGTATGTTCCAGGATAGGTTAATCGCGCAACGCTTTTTATCCAGGGACTTTCTGGCCTATCCTGTAACCTGCCTGAGGTCTCATTGCACAGATGATCATAGAGAACAAGTGCACAGCCGCTGTGAGATTGGAAAGGACGATCCAAGATGAGACTCGAGATTGGCGTGTTCAGGTGTGTGATCCTATCGATGATCTGTTCAGGTGTGCTCCTGGCACAACCTGGCCCCGGTCCTTTGGGGAGGCCAGGTCTGCGCAATCTGGGACTTACCCCAGACCAGCAAGAGAAGGTCAGGCAGGTGCTCAATGAGGCACGTACCCAAATCGCCCAGGCCAGGCAGGCAAGGTTGACCGCGATGCAGGAGCTCAGGTCTGCCATCCAGTCTGGAGACCAGGAGAGGATCAGGGCATCGAGCCTTGCCATCGGCAATGCCATTGCGGAGCTTGCCATGGCCAGGGCAAAGGTGCTAGCACAGCTCAAGGAGATCCTGACACCAGAGCAATGGCAACGATTCCAATCCATAAGGTCCAGACCATTCGCCGTCAACCCAGGCCCTGGACCGTTTGCCTTTAAAAGACCAAACCTTGGACCTGCACCAGGCAGAAACAGACCGCAAAAGGCCCCTGTCATGCCCAGACCATCAGCAGGCCCAAAGGCTGATAGGCTATTCGAGATGATGGACCTGAACGGGGACGGGCTGGTCACCAGGCAGGAACTCCGCCGCTATCAACGAGCCCTACAGCCCAGGCCCGGCCTGTAATAACCTGTAGGTCGGGTCAGTTTTTGGTTGCCATTAATGGACGGCCATCTTACCTTGGATGTGGGTATATCCGAAAGACCATGGGTTACAGGGTGGATAAGGACCGAACCTGCCAAGGAACAGATGGCCGATGAGCTAGACGATGTCAAGGCCAGCTTGGCTGGAGACGGGGCTGCGTACAGGCGGATCGTAGAACGTTACCAGGGCCATGTCTCTAGGATACTGTGGTACTTCACAAGGGACCCGGACACGCATGCCGAACTGATACAGGAGGCCTTTGTCCAGGCCTATCTGAGCCTGCCTGGGTTTAAGGCAAAGGCCGGTCTGGGCCATTGGCTTGCCACGGTAGCTACGAGGGTCGGCTACAGGTATTGGCGGCAGACCGCAAGGCAGAAGGCCCGCGATGCCGCGCAGACGGGTCTGTCCCAGCAGGTCTCAGGGCCCCTGGAGGAACTGACGGCAGCAGAGGCCGCGGAATTGGTGCACCGTTTGCTTGCGAGATTGCCGCCAAGGGACCGCCTGGTCCTGACCTTGAGATACTTGGAAGGCTGCAGCGTGGAAGAGACCTCAAGGCGGACCGGTTGGACTACGACCATGGTGAAGGTGCAGACATTGAGGGCAAGAAGAAGGCTTGGGCTATTATTGAGATCTTCTCAAGGACAGATACCATGACCGATCAACTAGACAGCAGGCTTTATAGACTGATGCAACTGGCCAGGCTCGATGGGCCACCAGGGCTGGATGCGGTAGGGCCGGTTATGGCCAGGATAGCTGCATTGAAAAGGGACATGATGGCATCAGAGCGGCAGCTCATGTGGGTGGCAGGACTTGCTACTGTTGCTGCCGCCATTGGGGCCGTAGTTGCAATGCCTTATTGGCAGGCCAGCGATACGTTCGCAGAGGTCATAGAGGCCATCCAATGGGTGATGCAATGACCAACGGGCCAGACCACGAAGTGCTATTGCGTGCCCAGGTACATCGCTGGAAGATGGCATTCTTTGGCCTGGTGACACTCCTTGCAGGTGTAGTCCTTGGGGCAGCAGGTACCCTGATCTGGCAGGCCAGATCAAGAACAAGCGGGATCGGCGTAGCATCTCCTGCCGGGCCAGGACCTGCAGACATCGTTGTCCAAAGGCTCAGGTCCGCATTGCACCTTAGCGATGCACAGGTAAAGGCCATAAGGCCGATCCTGAGGGAACACATATCCAACATCAATCGCATCCGCCAAGAGGTCAGGCCCAAGGTGGCAGAGGAACTCCGCCAGATGGCACAAAGGGTTGCTGCCCACCTAGATAACCGCCAAAGGCAGTTGTGGAATAGGCAGTTTAGGCGCCTCCTGGAACAACTGCAGTGGCAATGGCCAGCCGAGAGGGCCAGGATCCAGATGCAAAGAGGACCAATACCTGAACGCAAGGGGCCAAATCAAGGTCCCAATCAACCCCCAGGCCTACAAGGTCCAGATCTGCCTTGAGGAGGCCGGCCAGATAGCAGCCATCACCTGCGATCCCTGCTTAATGATCTTTTGTGCATCCCTGCTGCTGCCGTATCATTGAGGTATGACCACTAGGTCTACCGAACACAATGCCAGCAGCTTGGCGCAAGGTATATTGGCAATCGCGGTCATGTCTGCCTGGCCGGTGACCGCACTGGCTGCTGCCAGACTGGGGATCAATCTGTCGGGCCCAGCGGACTGGAACACAGAGCTGCCCTTTGTGGATGTGTTCAGATTCTCCCGGCCCTGGATCAGCCAGAAGAAGGGCCAGCCCTGGGGCAGTGGTCCTGAACTAGACGTGGACCAGTACGGTTGGGTCAGGCAACTAGAGCCAGATTGCTATGCCGAGACCCTCTTATGCACCATTGACGCAGGTCATTACCCTGCAGGCACCTATACAATCCTGTACAAGGGAAAAGGCCAGCTCGATACCTGGGGCGCAGGGAGGGTCATATCTCGCAAACAGGGCGTCTTGAAGATTCAGGTGGATCCATCAAAGGGGGCGATCTTCCTACGGCTGGTGGATACGGACCCGAACGACTATGTCAGAGAGATCCGTGTGATCATGCCTGGGTTCGAGCAGACCTTTGAAAAGCAGCCCTTCCACCCTGCATTCCTCGACAGGTGGAAAGGGGTGGCATGCATAAGATTCATGGATTGGATGCAGACCAACAACTCAAAGATCATCCACTGGCAAGACCGGCCGACCCCTGCCTCTGCTACATTCTCCAACAAAGGTGTTGCACTGGAATACATGATCGATCTCTGCAATCAGCTTGGGGCCGACGCATGGTTCTGCATACCCCACATGGCAGATGACGAATATGTCCGCCGGTTCGCGCAGATGGTCAAGAATGGACTCGATCCCAATCTCAAGGTCTATGTGGAGTATTCCAATGAGGTATGGAATGGCATATTCCAGCAGAATCAATGGGCAGCAAAAAAGGGGATGGAGTTGGGATTTTCGCAAAGGCCATGGGAGGCTGCCTGGAGGTATTATGCATACAGGTCAATGCAGATATTCCGGATCTGGCAGGAAGAATTCGGTCCGCCTGGCCGAGTGATCAGGGTACTGGCCAGCCAGGCGGCCAATACATATGTATCGGAGCAGATACTCCAATTCCAGAATGCATATAGGTATGTAGATGCACTTGCGATAGCACCTTACATATCATTCAACGTGCCTGCAGAAGGCCAGGGTATTACAGCAGGGCTAGTCGCTACATGGACCCTGGAAGGGCTACTTGACCACGTCCAGTCGGCGTGCCTGCCCGAGGCCATACAATGGATCCAAGAACAGAAGAAGATCGCAGAACGATATGGCCTACGCCTGATCGCATACGAGGCAGGTCAGCACTTGGTAGGTGTAAACGGTGGTGAGAACAACCAGGCCATGAATGAGCTGTTCTTTGCAGCGAATCGCCATCCGCGTATGGGCAGGATCTACGACCAATACTACCAGGCCTGGCAACAGGCTGGCGGGGACCTGCTATGCTATTTCTCCTCTGTGAGCCGGTGGTCCAAGTGGGGATCCTGGGGAATCATGGAGTTCTACGACCAGGACCCCAATGATTGCCCCAAGTTCCTCTCTGCCATGGCTTGGGCCAGGTCTTTGGGCCAGCCCGTACAGGCTCCACAACCTCAGGCCGCCCCTGGACCAGACAACCGGTAGTGCATATCTGCCACTGTCATCCGCCGGCAAACAAGGCCTTCTTAGCGAAATCAATCTTGTACTGTGAACCTGCGGTTAAGAATCCGGGCTCAGCGGCTGCCATTCTATGTTAGATGCCCCTATGAGTGTGCCTGTGGCATAGGCAAGGTCCACCAAGGAGATCTGGTAGTCTGCAAGTGCAGCTATCTCCGCACTCTGTGCATCTGCCAGCCTGGCCTGGGCATCCAATACATCGGTACTGGTATTCAGGCCCAGCTCGAACTGCCTCCTCTCTGCCTCGTAGAGCCTCGTCTGCAGGATGGTATTCTCCCTTGCAGCCATGATCCTCTGCCAGTTGGCCCTGACCGTGGCTGCTGCATTGAGGACCTCCATCTCTATCTGGAGCCTGCGACTACTGGCCGTAGCCAGACGCTGGCACTTCTGATACACCGCCTGCCTGAGCCTGCTGATAGCTGCCTGATTGCCGATCGGAACCTGCAGCCGCAATCCCAATCTGTTGTCTGCAAACTGATTGTCCCTAAGCAGGCCCCAAGATTCTGACCTGGATGCACCAAGCCCATTGATGTTGTATGTATAGTCGAATACGACCAACGGCAAGGTCTGATTCCGTTGATAGTCTATGTTCACTGCATCCTGGGCAAGCTGCAGCTCCAACTCCAGCATATCCATGCGATTGGCCAATGCCTCCTGTATCAATTGCCTCTGGTCCAGTCGGTATGGTACTGGTCTGGGCTGGGTTACTATGACCAAAGGCCTCGGGTCTGCAAGCCCAAGATCAGGTTGATTGATCATGCGTTTGAGTTCCCGCTGCCTGGCAGCCAGATTGTTCTGTGCGATGATCACCGCCTCCATCCTCTGTGCAAGGCCTGCCTGGGCCCTGATCAGCTCCACCTGTGCCCTCTGGCCCTGCTCTACAAGCCGCCTTGCCTGTTCCAACTGGGCCTTGGCAAGATCCAATTGTTGCCTCCTTACCTCCAATTCCTTTGCAGCCGCATATACCTGCCAATAGAGCCTGTCCACAGATGCCAGCAGCCTGATGACCTCCAGCCTGGTCCTGGCATCTATGATCCGACCTTCCAGTGCTGCGATACGTATGCCATACGTAGCAATAGGGCTGCCCATGTTCCGCAGTAGTGGTTGGCTTATAGAGAATGTCAGGTCCGAGCTGTAGTAGGGGTTGAACTTTGTGCCCAAGGCATCGGTCTTGGTCCTCAGGTCCGTAGCCCTAACCGTTACCGACCCACCAGTGGTCAATGGTTTCTGGATCCCGAGATCTGCAATCAATGACTCAGCCTGAGAACCATAGATCTCGTCATAGAATGAGACAGATGGGGTATCACTGATGTTGAGCGTGGCGTTTGCAGAAAACAGGGCCTCGAACCTTGCCCTTTCCTCATTTACCCTCTGCTGGGCAATGGAAGGGCTGATCAGGGTGGCCTTCAGTTCCAGGTTATTCTGGAGTGCCAAGGCCCTGCACTGCTCCAATGTCAGTTCGATCGGACCTACGTTTGGCTCCTGAAGGATCGAGGCCGTATTGGCGTCCGCAGGCACCAATTGCATGGGCCTTATCCGATGCAGATCGGTAGCCTTGATGGTCAGATCCTTACCGGTACCGACTAATCCAAGGCAACCATGACCAGCCAACACAAGACCAGATAGGAAGAAAATATGGCTAGTTCTCTTGCAGAATAACCCGATGCTACTCATGTCTCAACGCCTCGATAGGATCAAGTCTTGCAGCCTTGATCGCAGGGAACATCCCAAAGAAGATCCCGACAGCGCCAGAGAAAAGGAATGCCAAGGCAATGGCCTGCCAAGGTATATATGCCATATCCAATTCTGCCTTGGGGATATTGGCTATGCCCCAGGTCAGCAACTGGCCAAGCCCAACACCCAATAATCCACCCAACAGGCAGAGGACCAATGCCTCTATGAGGAACTGCGCAAGTATGGCCACCCGCCTTGCACCCACCGCCTTGCGAAGTCCGATCTCCCTTGTCCGCTCAGACACAGACACCAGCATGATGTTCATGATCCCAACGCCACCAACAAGCAGCGAGACACCCACAATCCCACCGGCCACAGCGGTCACGACCAATGCAATCTTGTCGAATGTCCTCAGCTCATTCTCCAATGATTGGACATTGAAGGTATCTGGCTCGCCAGGACCTACACGCCTGGTCCGCCGGAAAAAGCATCTCAACTCCGCAACTGCCTCTTCATTCTGTTGCGGAGAGCGGCTCTCTGCGATGGCCATTATCCAAGGATCTCGATTGATCCTGAAGCTGGTCCTAAATGGTATGAATACCTCCAGATTCTCACTTTCCCCGCCTGAGAAGATGGACCTGGGTCTTGGCTCAAGCAGGCCAATTATGACGAATGGATGGTAGCCTATGAGTATCGTCTGGCCGATGCACTCCTTGTCCAATAGCAATTTGTCCCTCAAGGTTGGATCTATCAGACAGACCTGTCTGGCCTGAAACTCATCCATCTCAGAGATCAACCTGCCAAGGCTGACGGTGCGGTGTTGTATCTGATGCACGGCAGGCTCCGTTCCGCTGACCTCCACCCTTTCGACGGATTTATCCCTGTAGCTGATAGTAAACCTCCCCAGCCCTGAGGTCCTGCCGAAACGCAGCACAGAAGGGCAGTAGGTCAATAGATCATCAAAGTCCTCTGGCTTGAACCTTATATCCCACCAAGAGGCATTTGCCTTTGGGCCTGTGGTAGGACGATTTGGCCAGATAAAGATGGTATTGGTGCCCAGGGTCTGGACCTGCGTGAGTATCTTTGCCCGCAGACCTGACAGGGCTGCAATGACCGCGGTAACAGAACCAACGCCAATGATGATCCCCAACATCGTAAGGAATGATCGCATCTTGTTGGCCCAGATCTGGCCGAGGGCAAGGCATATCGTCTGGTACACAAACTGAAGCCAGCCGATGACCTCAGCAAGAAAAACCCTCATCTAGGCACCTCTTTGTTGGCAGGCCTTGGCATTGCGGTGTCAGATATGATGCGGCCGTCCAGCATCCTTATGATCCTGTGGGAGTGGTTGGCTATGTCCGTCTCGTGCGTGACCATGATGATCGTCTGGCCCTCCTGGTGTAATCTATCAAAGAGTGCCATTATCTCCTCGCTTGTGTGCGAGTCGAGATTACCTGTGGGCTCATCTGCCAGGAGGATGCTGGGTTTGTTGATCAGTGCACGTGCGATTGCCACACGCTGTTTCTCCCCACCTGACAGCTGATTCGGCTTGTGTCTGACCCTATCTGCAAGCCCCACCCTCGCAAGTGCCTCCCTGGCCAAGGCCCTCCTGGATAGCCAACCGTTCCCTGAATAGATCAGGGGCAGTTCCACGTTCTTGAGCGCGTTCAGTTGGCCAAGCAGCTCGAAGGATTGAAAGACAAACCCTATCTGCTTGTTGCGGATCCTGGCCAGTTGCGCGTCGCTCATCTTGGTCGTATCCTGGCCACACAATAGGTATCTGCCAGAACTTGCCCTATCAAGACAACCAAGTATGTTCATCAGCGTGCTCTTGCCAGAACCAGACTGGCCCATGATGGCCACATACTCATTCTTCCTTATCTCCAGATCTATACCATCCAAGGCCCGTATGGATTCAACGCCCACCTTGTAGATGCGGGTTATGCCCTCAAGCCTGATGACAACATCATCGCAAGGGACACCAAGATGACTATCTTGCGTAGGCATTGGAGCCCTTATTGCCTTTTGCCCGCGTTGTGGTAGTCTCGGCCTCGTCCCGTACAGGTTGGTTGTGGGCAAGCCTGTCCAGGATCCTGTATGGACCAACAATGACCCTATCCTGTTCGGAAAGGCCGGACCTTATGATCGTCTCTGTGAGATTGCCGGCCCCGATCTCGACAGGTGTCACTATCGCCTTGCCGTCTATGTACCGATAGACTACAGCCGTAAAGGTCTTATCCTTCTGTACCTGCGGCTTGCTGCGGATCTCTGGAGGCAACTCATCCACAGGCCTTGCCAGGACGGCCTGGCTTGGGACGGTAATGACGTCTTTATGCTTTAAGGTCTCTATCTCCACCTGACACCGCAGACCTGCATACAGTACAGGCCCATTGGGGTCTGGATCTAGGAGGATCTCCACCCTAAAGTAATCCCCACCGATCAGTGATGGTACCCTCCTGGGCAGGTCATTCTTTGTAAGGGCGATCTCAACGACCTGGCCGGTCCATTCATTATCCGGATAGGCCTGGATATGGATCTTTGCACGCTGGCCTAGCCTTATCTTGCCGATGTCCGCCTCTGCCACCTGTGCGAGCACCAGGATCTCAGAGAGGTCTGCCACCTCCATTATCACGGTCCCAGGATTGTTCATGGTACCTGTGACTACCAACTCCCCTACCGCTGCATTGAGCCTGGTGACCACACCATCGATAGGCGAACGGATGACCGTATGGCTCAATGCCTCATCTGCCTGATCGATCTCTGCCTGGGCCATCTCCAGGTTGTGTTGCAAGACCAACAGGTTCAATTCAGATGCCTTCAGCGCATGTTCCTGGGATTCATATTGGGCCTTGGCATCAT
This sequence comes from Sedimentisphaerales bacterium, assembly GCA_029907605.1. Lineage (GTDB taxonomy): Bacteria > Planctomycetota > Phycisphaerae > Sedimentisphaerales > Anaerobacaceae > DTPU01. The sequence goes on along the minus strand of JARYLO010000081.1, from coordinate 3,220 downwards.
CGTACCTGAGCTTGGCCTGATCATATGTGGACTGGCTTACATCATGGGACTTGAGCAACTCCTCCTGACGCCTAAGATCCTTTTCCGCCTGGTCCAAGGCCGCGCGCAGGCCCCTCAAGGACTCCTTTTGGGCGGCAATCCTGGCCTTCTCCACCTCGATCTGTGCAGCCTGAGCTGCGTAGCGGGCCTTTGCAGAATTGAGGCGGCTCTCCAGGTCCTTGGAATCCAACCTGACCAAGATTGAAGCAGGCACAGGAGGATCTGCGGTCTGATCCCCCTTTGTAACCCTATCCCCCTCTTTGTATGGCAACTCCAGGATCCTGGCAGAGACCTTCGCAGAGATCTGGACGTTGAGCCTTGGATCGGTCTGGCCTGGGGCACTGATGTACTCGACCAGCTCTGTCCTCTGTAATTGCCTGGTCGTAACCATGGTTGGCTTGTTGGCCTTGCGTGTCTTGGCCTGCCATGCCCATACGACGACTGCAACCGACAAGACGGCAATGATTATCCAGACCAGGGCCTTACCTTGTCTTCCCACCTTTTGACCTTTCAGCCGAACCAAAGGATAACACAGTATTATATCACCTACGTATAGACGTGCCGATGGGGTAATCGTTACAGACCGCTGCTTTTTTCTTGATCAGATAAGTTTTTCTCGTAACCTCATTGGTAATGAGGCTCGTATTGCTGGCAGACATCCATGGACATATCTCTGGACTGGATGCGATCCGTCAGGAGATCTCGCAGGCAGATGCGGTACTGATCGCAGGTGACATCACCCATTTTGGCGGTCCCGCAGAGGCAAGGGCGGTCCTGGATCCCATTGCTGCCATCGGAAGGCCCGTCCTGGCAGTACACGGGAATTGTGACACACCAGAGGTAGGCAGGCTACTGGCCGAAGGCGATATGGGCATAAATGGTAGGCTAGTCAAATTGGGGGATATCAGCTTCGTTGGTGTAGGTGGGTCACTGGTCTGTTCCGGCCGCACCCCATGCGAACAGGATGAAGACCAATTCGAGGCCTGCCTCCATGCTGCCTGTCAGGGATGCGAGGGCAAGGTGGTATTGGTCACACATCAGCCACCATATGGGACCAGGCTGGATCTAATCAGCGGTAGGCATGGGGGCAGTACCAGCATCCGGAGGTTTATTGAGGACTTCAGGCCAGTACTGGCAGTATGTGGGCACTTCCACGAGGCGGTCGGCGTAGACACACTTGGCCAGACCACCATAGTGAACCCTGGCCCATTCAAGTCCGGACGGTTTGCTGTCGCCCAGATCCTGCCCGACCGTGTCAAGGTCGAGGCCAGGCAGTTCCGCCTGCCAGTGGAGGACCTAACCCTTTGAGTGCTGAGGCATAACCGTAGGCGTCTAGATTGCGGAGATAGGAAGATGTGTGAACACTGTGGTTGCGGTGATAAGGACAATAGCTCTGTGCACCAGCAGGTTAAGGATGCCATAGACCAGATCCGTCCCTACCTACAGGGGCACGGTGGGGACATCGAGTTGGTTGGCGTAGATCCTGACAATACCGTAAGGGTCAGACTTCAGGGTGCATGTTCTGGCTGCCCTGGTGCAGTACAGACGATCAAACTCGGCGTTGAGCGGATGCTCAAGCAAAAGGTGCCACAGGTCAAGGGCGTCGTGGCCGTATAGATACTAGTCGGTCGAAGAAGGCGGCAATGCGGCTGGCATTGGGACGCCTGATGATCCCTGCCTCCGTGATGATGCCTGTTATCAGGGCTGCCTCTGTCACGTCGAATGCAGGGTTCCAGAGTTCGACCACAGCGGGGATCAGGTCCTTGCCATGTATCTGCCGTATCTCCTCCACAGGCCTGGTCTCTATGGGTATCTCGCAGCCGCTTGCTATTGATGGGTCGAAGGTACTCAATGGGGCTGCGATGTAGAATGGGACCTTGTGCCTGGCTGCCAGGACCGCCAGGGTGTAGGTGCCTATCTTGTTGGCCGCATCCCCATTGGCTGCTATGCGGTCTGCACCGGTCAGGACCATCTGCACCTTTCCCTGCTTCATCAGCCAACCGGCCATGTTGTCACATATGACCACCGTCCTTATCTTGGCCTGTGCCAACTCCCAGGCAGTGAGTCTGGCCCCCTGTAATAGCGGTCTTGTCTCATCTACATATACAGTAAATGACCTGCCTGCCTTGTGGGCCTGGTAGATGATCGAAAGGGCAGTGCCCTGGCCAGCGGTCGCCAATGCACCTGCATTACAGTGGGTCAGTACACCCATGCCCTCCTCTATCAGATGGCAGCCACGTAGACCTATGCCAAGGCAGGCATCTATATCCTCCTGCCATATACTGCGGGCCTCCTGAAAGATCGCATCCAGGATATCCGCCATGCCTGCTTGAGGCCTACTGGCCAGGAATGTCTCGGCCCTCCGCAGGATGCGTCTTACGGCCCAGCTGAGGTTCACTGCCGTAGGCCTCGTACCGATGAGCCGGTCTGCCGCCTCACTGATCATCCTCATACCTGTTTTCAGGTCGCAGCCCTGTGCAGATTGGGCTGCCAGGACAAGGCCAAAGGCAGCACTTACCCCTATGGCCGGTGCACCGCGGACCGCCATCTGGCCTATTGCCTGACAGACCTGAGCGACATCGGTGCAGCGGAGCCTGACCAATTCATGAGGCAGCCTCCTTTGATCTATCAGCTCAAGGAGGCCGTCGGGCCCCCCTACCCACAAGACCGCCTTTACTGGCCAATCGATACTATCTGCTAAGGAGCCTTCGCAGGCCATCTACCAGTACCACGTTCTGTTGTGCTGTACCTATGGAGATACGAAGCTTGTCCTGCAGACCTGGCATGTCAAAATACCGGACATATATCCCCATGTCGACCAGGCCCTGGTATAGCTGCGATGCAGGCCTGGCCTTACAGGTCACAAGCACGAAGTTGGTGTGGCTATCCAAAACCTCTAGGCCCAGTTCCCTCAGTTGCCTTATCAGATCTGCACGTGCTAGCTTGACCTTCTCTACCACTTGACGATGGTATGGCTGATCCTTTATCGCTGCAGTGGCAAGGCAGGCTGCTATGGCATCCACGTTGTACGAGTCCTTGACCTTCATCAATCCTTCTATGATGTCTGGCCTTGCCAATGCATATCCGAACCTTAGACCGGCAAGCGAATAGCCCTTGCTCAGTGAGCGAAGGATTATCACATTGTCGAATTTCTTCACCAGCCCCGCACAATTTGCCGGAG
>JARYLO010000080.1 GCA_029907605.1 Sedimentisphaerales bacterium | reverse complement strand
ACCGGTTAGACGATCAAGCGCTTCAGCGTGACGTGAAGAGCACGGATGTCTTCGCCCGTGTCTCACCCGAGCATAAGCTGCGTATCGTTGAAGCGCTGCGCGCCGATGGAGAAGTGGTTGCCATGACCGGTGATGGTGTCAACGATGCACCGGCGTTGCGGAAGGCGGATATCGGCGTGGCTATGGGTCTGGTCGGTACGGATGTGGCCAAGGAGGCCGCAGACATGGTCTTGTTGGATGACAACTTTGCCACTATCGTCGCGGCCGTGGAGGAAGGCCGCGTGATATACGACAACATCCGTAAGTTCATAAAATACACGATGACCAGCAATTCTGCGGAGATCTGGGTGATGCTGTTGGCCCCATTCCTGGGTATGCCGCTACCCCTCCTGCCGCTGCAGATACTCTGGGTGAACCTGGTCACTGACGGCCTGCCTGGGCTTGCCTTTGCAGTCGAACCTGCGGAGCGGGATACGATGAACAGGCCCCCGTTCAGGATGAACGAGAGCATCTTTGCCAGGGGCATGGGCTTGCATATCGTGTGGGTAGGCCTGGTCATGGGGCTCGTTTCGCTGTTGATGGGATACTGGGCATGGCGTACAGGACATACGGACTGGAGGACCATGGTCTTTACTACCTTGACACTTGCGCAGATGGGCCAGGCCTTGGCCATACGCTCGGGTCGTGATTCGATCTTTACGATAGGGTTTTTATCCAATAAGGCATTGCTCGGTTCTGTGATACTTACGTTCTTATTGCAGATGGCAGTGGTCTACGTGCCATTCCTGCAGGGGATCTTCAAGACCGTCTCGATGTCAGGTAAGGACCTTACGATCAGCCTGCTACTCAGTACGGTGGTCTTCTGGGTGGTGGAGATCGAGAAATACGTAAGAAGGCGTGTTGCCAGGACGAAAAAGATCGTCTAGGATCATCCAAGGAGTAGACATGAAGAAGGGTTTTTTGCTGCTAGTCTTGATCATCGTGGCGGTCGTGGTTGGGATCCAATGGTGGGTGCGGACCAAGGGCACTACGGCGGTATCGGAGACAAACCAGGTCCAGTCAACTGGCGCCGGCCAACCTGAAATACCCTTGCATGAGCAGTTGTGTTCCGAGGGGAATCAATTGTTGGTCGAGGCCCTCTCAGGCCGGCCAGATTGGTCCGCCCTGTTCAAGGAGGCCTGCGATAGATACAGGCGAGCAGTGGAGTTGATGCCGGACTATTACAGGGCATACTTCAACTGGGGTATTACATTGTTCAGTTGGGCAAGGATGGCAGAGCCCAATATGGCTGGCAAGCTGTATCTGGAGGCATCTGAGAAATACTATAAGGTGGTCCAGATTGACCCGAATAGGCATGAGGCATACAACAACTGGGCCGCAGTCTTGCTTGGCCTTGCGGAGCTTGGCGGCCCTGGGGCAGCGGAGTTTGGTAGGCAGGCCCTGGACAAATACGAGAAGGCCGCTGAGCTCCAAGGCGATGACCCTGAGACCTTTGCAAACTGGGGCCTGGCATTGATCAGATATGCGGATCTAGATGAGCAGCAGGCAGAGGCATCCTACAGACAGGCCGTAGAGAGATTCCAGACGGCAATAGATCTTGAGCCCTACAATCCCAAGGTATATGAAGGTTGGGGCGCATCTCTTTATGGATTGGCTAGACGCGGTGGGCCCGATCAGGAGCAATACCTGCGTCAGGCCTGCGAGATGTACCAGAAGGCCACAGAACAGGACCCAAATATGGCCAGTGCCTTATACAACTGGGCTGTGGCATTGTCTGCATGGGGCCGTTTGGTGGGCTCAGCCGGTGGGCCGCTCTTCGAACAGGCCTGTCAGAGGTATGCCAATGCCCTCCAGTTGCAGCCTGATGACCCACAGGTCCTGACTGGGTTCATAGATGCATTGGCAGACTGGATCTGTGTGGAGCCAAATGACCCTCAAGCGCGATTCACGCAGGCAACTACACTAATAGACCGGCTGGCCAATATGTTCCCAGACCAGCCTGCTGCATGTAACTTTTTGGCCAGGCCGCTGCTGCGGATCGCAAGGGTGGCAACTGACCAGGCCATTAGGCAGGAGGCCCTGGATAAGGCAGCCCAGTTGTGCACGCGTGCCGAGTCCATACAGACAGGAAGTGGTGCATACCACATGGCATCCGTAGCTGCCCTTCGGGGCGACAAGGCAGGTTGCATGCAATGGCTCCAAAAGGGCCAAGAGCACAAGACCCTGCCTTCAGGGCAGCAGGCCATTTCAGATGGTTTCCTGGAATCGGTGCAGCAAGAGCCCTGGTTCCAGCAGATCCAGTGGGGCAAATAGCGCGAATCTGTCAGTATGTCAGGCCAAAGCCGTATTCAAACAATGGCTTTCCTGACCTTCCCTGGACCTGATCCATAGATGCAGGCCAGGTAAAAGAGAGCTTGCCGGTTGGGTTATAGTCGCCGAAGAGGACATCTGCCACACCCTGTCCCTCGGTGCCTGGAAGCCAGGCGGCAAGGAATGCATCTGCCATCTCGAGGATCTCATTTATGATCAAGGGCCTGCCAGACAGCAGCACCACTACCACCGGTATGCCGGCGGCCTTGACATTCTTGACCGTCTCTATGTCTTGTTGATCTAGGGAGAGATCCGCGTTGTCCCCAAGCCCTTCTGCATAAGGCTGCTCACCGACCACAACTACACCTACCTGTGCACCTTCAGCACCGCTGCCATCTGCCGAATAGGTGACTCTGGCTGACCTATCGACGGTATTCCTGATTGCGCATAGGATACTGGTGCCTCCTGGTACCAAGTTGCCAGGCCTACCTTGCCAGGTGATCGTCCAGCCTCCGCATTGCATGCCGAGGTTATCTGCACCTCTGCCTGCCACATGGATCCTGGCCCTCTTTGAGATCGGAAGGCAGTGGCCGTCATTCTTCAGCAGTACCACCGACTGTCGCACTGCCTGGCGGGCCAACTGCCTGTGGGCCTGTCCGCCAAATGACTGCCACAGTGTCCTGTCTGCCATCAGGCTGCGGTCCTTGTCCATCAATCCCATGGCGAACTTGACCCTCAGTATACGCCTGACCGCATCGTCTATCCGTTCCATTGGTACCTGGCCTTCCAGTACCAGTTGCCGCAGGAGTGTAAAGAACTGTCTATACTGATTAGGCACCATGGCCATATCCATGCCAGCGTTGATGGACTTGGCTATGGCGGCCTTGTAGTCAGGATCTATTTGATTGATGGCATTGTAATCTGAGATCAGAAAGCCCTCAAAGCCCAACTCTTTCTTCAGTATGTCAGTAAGCAGGTAGCGATGGCCAGAACACTTTATGCCATTCCAGCTACTATATGACGGCATGATTGACCCGACACCTGCCTTTACTGCCCCTATGTAAGGTCTGAGGTGTATACGCCGCAGTGTCGCCTCATCCATCTGCGCATCACCTTGATCAAGTCGTGCCACCTGCCTGCCATCCCTGCCTATGGTCACAACTGCCTTGGTCCCGCCATCGGCCAGGTAGTGTTTCGCGCAGGCAAGCACAGACAATGGACCGCCAAGGTCTTGGCCTTGTAGCCCTCTGATCGCCGCCTGGCCTAACAGTTCCACCAGGGCAGGATCCTCTGAGAATCCCTCATATGTCCTGCCCCAGCGTATGTCCTGTGGTACGGTTACACATGGTGAGAAGCTCCAGTTTATGCCTGTGGCCCTGATCTCCTGTGCAGTGACCCTGTATATCAGTTCCACAAGCCCTGGATCCCTGGTGCAGCCTAGGCCGATGTGGTGGGGGAATATGACGGCCCCAAGTACATTGTTGTGTCCATGCACTGCATCAACCCCAAACAATAAGGGGATCTGGAGCCTTGTCTTTAGCGTCTGTGCCTGACAGTCCTCATAGGCCTGCGTCCAGGCCTCCAGGCCATTGCCGGCCTTGGGGTCACTATCTCCTCCACACAGTACAGAACCGAGCTGGAAACGCCAGATGTCATTGAGGTCCCTTATGTGGTCCAGCTCTGCCTGTGTCATCTGGCCTATCTTCTCCTCCAAGGTCATCTGCTGCAGGAGTTTATCGACCTGACCGTCGTATGACGACAGCGGGCGGCAATAGGCCGATGCGGTCAAAGCACAGCAGAGGATTGCAAGGGATAGGCACGATCCAGTTTGGAATCTTAGCGATCCATCCATGGCAGTCTCCGTAAAGATACCTAACCTAAGCCCGATCATTCTGCATTCTAGCCTCATTGCCTCCAGGGCACAAGCATAATGTCTATACCAGTGCCAGTCCCGCTGGGCGGCCGGATTGCCGTTGCCTAGCAGGCCCTCGGGCAGTATAAAGGTTAGTCCAAGTGTTCTTCGAACTGCGTTGTGCCGCAAGGATAGGTGTTGGTTTTAGGAGATCCATAGATGGCTCGAAAGATGGTCACCATAGACGGGAATCAGGCAGCAGCACACGTCGCCCATGCCTGTAATGAGGTAATCGCTATCTATCCCATCACACCCAGCTCGCCCATGGGCGAGATAGCGGATGACAAGACTGCAAGGGGCGAGGTCAATATCTGGGGGATGGTGCCTTCGGTCACGGAGATGCAGTCTGAGGCAGGGGCAGCAGGCGCTGTGCATGGGGCCTTGTCTGCAGGGGCCTTGGCCACCACGTTCACTGCATCGCAGGGCCTATTGCTGATGATCCCCAACATGTACAAGATCGCAGGCGAGTTGTTGCCGACGGTCTTCCATGTGTCTGCCAGGTCCATTGCCACACATGCCCTATCGATCTTCGGCGATCACTCAGATGTGATGGCCTGCAGACAGATCGGATGGGCCATGCTCTGCTCGGCAAACGTGCAAGAGGTGATGGATTTCGCCTTGATCGCCCAGCAGTCCACCTTGGCCTCTAGGGTGCCATTCCTGCATTTCTTCGACGGTTTTCGTACTAGCCACGAGATCCAGAAGGTCGAAGAGCTGACCTTTGATGATATGCGGGGCATGATAGACCAGCAGTTGGTAGATCAGCACAAGGCCAGGGCCCTTACGCCTGATAGGCCTACCTTGGCAGGTACTGCCCAGAACCCGGACGTGTTCTTCCAGGGCCGTGAGGCCTCCAATCCATTCTACCTTGCATGCCCATCCATTGTGCAGCAGACCATGGATCGCTTCGCACAACTGACTGGAAGGCAGTATAGGCTCTTCGACTATGTTGGCGACCCTGAGGCAGAGAAGGTCATCGTGATCATGGGCAGCGGCGCAGATACAGTGCACGAGACCGTCGAATATCTAAACAGCAAGGGGCAGCGGTTGGGGCTCATCAAGGTCAGGCTCTTCAGGCCGTTCGATGTAGGTGCATTTGCTACGGTCTTGCCCAAGACCGTAAAGAAGATCGCGGTCCTGGATAGGACAAAGGAGCCAGGCTCTATCGGTGAGCCATTGTATGAGGACGTAAGGACCGCAATAGGCCAGGCGATGGCCGATGGCAGGCTCAAGCTGGACAAGTATCCGGTCTGCGTTGGAGGCAGATACGGGCTGGGCTCAAAGGAGTTCACGCCAGCAATGGTCAAGGCCGTGTTCGACCACCTGGACCAGCGCCAGCCCAGACATGGTTTTACGGTGGGCATCACAGACGACCTGACAAAGACCAGCTTGCCTGTGGATCCGGACTTCAAGATCGACAGCACCGGTATCTATACGGCCATGTTCTTCGGGCTCGGCTCAGATGGTACGGTAGGTGCCAACCACAATACCATCAGGATCATTGGTACACTTACGGATAATTACGCACAGGGCTATTTCGTATACGACTCGAAGAAGGCAGGTACGGTCACCGTATCCCACCTGCGTTTTGGCAAGAGGCCCATCCGCAGGCCATACCTGATCCAGGAGGCGGACCTTGTTGCATGTCACAATGAGAGCTTCTTGGAGCGGTTTGATGTGCTCAGCCAGGCCAAGAAGGGCGGTGTGTTCTTGTTGACCACCATACATCCTAAGGAAAAGGTATGGGATAGCCTGCCAAAGGAGGTCCAGAAGCAGATCATAGACAAGAAGCTTCGGTTCTATGCCATTGACGCTGTATCCATTGCCAAGCAGATAGGGCTCGGCGGCAGGATCAATACCATCATGCAGGCCGCATTCTTCAAGATCTCCAACGTCATCCCGTTGGGGATCGCAGTAAAGGCCATGAAGGATGCCATACAGAAGACATATGGTAAGAAGGGCCAGGACATCGTGGCCATGAACAATGCCGCTGTGGATGCAGGCCTTGAGAAGGTCTACCAGGTAGAGGTGCCTGGCAAGGTAACCAGCAGTATCACCATGAGGCCACCTGTACCCGAGGACGCCCCACAGTTTGTGAAGGAGGTGATCGGGCCTATGCTTGCAATGCGGGGTGATACCATACCTACAAGCAAGCTGCCGCCAGATGGACGATTCCCGGTTGGTACGACCAAGTATGAAAAGCGGAATATCGCGGTCCAGATACCGGTGTGGGAGCCGGAGCTTTGCATACAGTGTGGGACCTGTTCACTGGTCTGTCCGCATGCGGCCATCAGGATCAAGGCATATGACCCCAAGTTCTTGGCCAACGCCCAAAAGACCTTTAAGAGCGCGCCTGCCAAGGGCAAGGAGTTTGCAGGGATGAGCTTCACCGTACAGGTTGCTCCTGAGGACTGCACTGGCTGTGAGGCATGTGTGAATGCATGTCCTGTGCAGGAGAAGGATGCCAACAAGCAGCCTACAGGTAGGAAGGCCATAAACATGGCATTGCAGGAGCCGCTCAGGTTCCAGGAGCGGGAGAACTTCGCATTCTTCTTGTCCATACCTGAGACGGACCCGAAGCTATTCAAGCTTGCAACAGTCAAGGGTAGCCAGTTGGTCCAGCCGATGTTCGAGTTCTCTGGTGCATGTGCAGGTTGTGGTGAGACCGGCTATGTCAAGCTCCTTACGCAGCTTTTTGGTGACAGGCTGTATATAGGCAATGCCACCGGTTGCTCCTCCATCTATGGCGGCAACCTGCCTACCACGCCCTACACTACTCGGCGGGATGGCAGGGGGCCTACCTGGTCGAATAGCCTCTTCGAGGATGCAGCAGAGTTTGCCATGGGCATGAGGCTGGCGGTCGACAGGTTCAGGGCATCTGCCTTGGATCTATTGGAAAAGGCCGCAGACAAGGGCTGCATCCAAAAGGACTTGGCAGCCCAGATAAGGCAGGCGGCGTTGGCAGATGACCCAAGCCAGGAGGCCGTTGAGGCCCAGAGGGCCAGGGTCGAACAGGTCAAGGCCCAGATCAAGTCATCAAGCCCATGTGAGTACTGCAGCAGGCTTTATACGATCGCGGACTACCTGGTTCGTAAGTCTGTCTGGGCGGTAGGCGGGGACGGTTGGGCCTACGACATAGGCTATGGTGGATTGGATCATGTCATTGCCAGCGGGGCAAAGGTGAACATCTTAGTCTTGGATACAGAGGTGTATTCCAACACCGGCGGTCAGATGTCCAAGTCTACGCCGAGGGGGGCTGTGGCCAAGTTTGCTGCTGCAGGCAAGAGGATGGCAAAGAAGGACCTGGGCCTGATGGCCATGGTATATGGCAATACCTATGTGGCAAAGATCGCACTTGGGGCTAACCCTGCCCAGGCCATCAAGGCCTTTGTAGAGGCTGAGGAGTATCCTGGGCCTGCCCTCATCATCGCCTATGCGCACTGTACCGCACACGGTATAGACATGTCAAAGGGCTATGAGCAGCAGAAGAAGGCGGTTGCATGTGGCCACTGGCCGCTATATAGGTTTGACCCAAGGCTCAAGGCCCAGGGCAAGAACCCGCTGCAGTTGGACTCAAAGGCACCTACGCTCAATTTCGAGGATTATGCATACGGCCAGATCCGCTATAGGAGCCTCAAGGGTACAGACCCTGTAGCTGCTGCCGAATTGGTAAAGCTTGCCGCACAGGATGTGGCCAATCAGTGGAGGTTGATGGAGCAATTGGCCAATCTCAAGTGTGGTTCTGAATAACAACTGAGGTCAGGCATTGGGGCCCCTCCAGGCCCCAATGCCATCCCACCAGTAGTTTAGGTATTCTGCCAAGGTGTGATGCCCTTGATTTGTGATCTGTTCGTAGAGTGCCTGCATACGGGAGATCCCTCCTGTCTGCCAGGCCCTTGCACCTATCTGCACTGCCTTCTGTCTTAGACGTTCAAACCCATCAGGTCCTATCTGGTCAGATAGTCCTGCCAGTTCCTCGGCCCAATGGTGAAGCTGGGGCTGCCAGGCACGTGCCTGGGCCTGCTGCTGTGCCAAGACCTGAGCCAAGAGCTGTTGGTGTTGTTCTTCCCTGGCTTGCCTGATCGCCCTTTCCTTGGCCAGCCTAGCTGAGCGGTATTGCCTGCTACTAGGTAGTAGGCCTTCCAGTGCGGCAAGTGCAGGATCCAACACGGCCCACCCAGCAAAGGTTGCCACAAAGGTCCCTAGTGCGGCCCTATAGGCCAGCTCGGAGCGGCTCTCCAGCCCGATGCCGCTTAGACAGCCGGTTATGGCACCTAGGAATGGCACTACAGCATAGAGGATAAGGTATTGTCGGCTGGAGGTAAGGGGATGTTCCAGGGATAGTTGTGGGTCCAGGGTTGCTCCCCGGAATATAGCAAATATATATAGGCTCAGCAACATGAACAGGGCTACTGCCGAGTATCCAGAAAGCGAGAAGACCGCCCACCACGGAAGGCGGGCCTGGATGGCGGAGCTGAGCAATACATAGCCTACAGACCCTATGAACCAAAGGGTGCTGATCAGGTGCAAGGTCCCAAACGGGCCACCCTTCTTATCATTTGGCTGCCTTCCGGTCATGACCATTCACTGGGTTCTAGTAGCCACTGTAGCCGCCCCCCATCCCATAAGGGTACACACCTGAGGTCCCACCAGTGAGGATCCATACACCTGCAAATGCCCTGGCTATAGGTGTGATCAGCTCCTCAAGCTTGAGGGTCACGTATGCAGGTATGGTCGGTGGCACCCATATGATATCGCCCTCTTCCAGCAGTACATCCTTGCTCAGGTCACCCTTCATGACCATCTGGCCGTAGTTGACCTCGAAGATCTGGGGCTGCTGGATGCTTGGATCCCTGGAGGGTCTTATGACCTGGATCCGATCCTTCCATGCCATGGGGTTTGGTCTTGCGTCGGCGATGGCCGACAGGACCGTGTCACGGCCCGTATAGGGCCTGCGTCCCGGCAGGTATACCTGGCCCAAGACATAGTAGACCTTGCTTGGGAATGCCATCACCCGCACGTCGATAGGCTTGTCACCAGGCAGGGTATAGAGGCTGGCCACCCTTTGTGCCAGCATCTCAGCCACCTGTGTTGGTGTCTTGCCTGCCACATCCACCTCACCTATGGCCTCGAAGCTGACCTTTCCATCAGGCCTGATCCGCTGTCTCTGGCGATCCAACTCAGGTACCCTTGCGCAATGTATCTCGATCTCGTCCGGCGGTTGCAATACATACTGCTGACTGGTCACATCTACTGCATACGGCGTCTTGAATGCCTGGATGGCCGCTGGATTGGATGCAAAGCATCCCCCAAGGATCAAGATCCCAAGTCCTGTTGCAAACCTGGTTGCCAGACCGATAAGACCACTGGAACTGCAGACCTGCCTGGTCATGTCTTGCCCTCATCTAAAGCACCTCTTGAGAATGGATAAACTGGCCAGATTTTAGTATCTAGGTCGCCTAAGTCAAGCTACTGTGCGGACCCAAGCTGCAGCCCCAGTTGATTAACCCAGGCATTGTATGCCTGTTGATATGCATCAAAGGCCTTCTTTTCTGGTCTTATCCTTCTTGTACATGTCAGGGCTGCGAATGCCTGCTTGAGATTACGGTAGATGCCTGCCCCTACACCTGCTGCCCTTGCTGCCCCTTGTGAGCCGTCTGTGTTGTAAAGCTCCACGGTCGCGCCTGTTGCTGTTGCAAAGGCAGTAGCAAAGACCGGACTCAAGAACATATTTGCATGGCCGGCCCTGACGGTGTTGACCTTGACACCTGCATGCTTCTGCATGATCTCCAGGCCGTACTTGAGTGCAAAGATCACGCCCTCTTGGGCTGCCCTGGCTATGTGGGCCTTTGTGTGGATATTGAAGTTCAGGTTCGCGATGACCCCACCTACAAGCCTGTTATCGAGCGTCCGCTCAGCCCCATTGCCGTAGGGCAGTACGACCAGGCCACCGCAGCCAGGCGATATCTGGGCTGCTAATGCATCCATCTGATCGTATTCCAGACCAGTGCAGACCTGGTGCTTGACCCAGCTATTCAATATGCCCGCGCCATTCAGACAGAGCAACACGCCATATCTGGGCCTATCTGGTCTGTGGTTGACATGCACGAACGTATTGACCCTGCTTCTCGGATCAAACCTCTGTTGGTCCGTGATCCCATATACTACCCCTGAGGTGCCTGCGGTTGCAGCTACCTGACCTGGCTCCAGTACACCCAATGAGAATGCATTGTTGGGCTGGTCTCCAGCCCTGTAAGCAACAGGTGTACCGGCAGGCACGCCCAACTGCCTGGCGGCCTCGGATGTAAGCTCGCCCTGGATGCCAAAGGTGGGTATAAGGTCAGGGATCAGACCAGGATCGATGCCATAGTGATCTAGCACAAACCTGGCCAGGTCTTGTCTGGTATAGTCCCAAAGGATCGCCTCTGAAAGCCCTGAAGGCGTGGTATAGATCTGGCCTGTCATCACATAAGCGATGTAATCGCCCGGCAACATGACCTTGTAGATCTTCTTATAGATGCCAGGTTCATTGGCCTTGACCCACGCCAGCTTCGATGCAGTGAAATTGCCAGGCAGGTTCAACAGATTGCGTAGACATCTCCGCGTGCCTATGGCCTGTGCTGCCTTGTTACCTATCTCTACTGCGCGGCTGTCGCACCATATGATGGCAGGCCTCAACACATCGCCATTCTTATCAACAGCCACAAGCCCGTGCATCTGATACGATATGCCTATGGCCTTTATGTCCTTTGTCTTAGATCCACACTCGCTGCGGAGCTTGGCAGTTGCGTTCACCACGTGCTGCCACCACATCGCTGGGGCCTGCTCTGCCCAACCAGGCCTCTTGGCGGTAATAGGCATCTCCTTTTCTGGAGATGTAGCTGACGCAATCACCTTTCCAGAACCGGCATCTATGATGGTTGCCTTGATCGATGAACTACCAACATCATAACCTAGCAATAGTGCCATCTCGCACCCCTTCAAAAAGGTCATCTGTCTTCTGTTGCCTTTTCTGCAAGGACCTGTGAGCAGCGGACTATCGCCCTGGCGGCGAAGCCCAAGGTCAGGAGACCACAGATCCCACACACGATAATGACGATCGTCTTCAACGTGGCCCTGAACATGAAGCCGTGGTTCAAGACCTTGATCTTGTCGATATCTAGTGCCTGCAGTTGTGCCATGGTAAGATATAGGCCTGATGCGGACAATGGCCCATCCATAGGCACCTGGCCAAAGAAGAAGGCAGAGCCATTGTTGTGGCAGTCCGTGCAGCCATTTGCCCCCAATGCAGACTTGGCAGGCCTGACATCGTGTGCTGCCACCCACATCACAGGCCCTGCAGCAGGGTGGTCTTGTGTGGAGAGCTGTCCCTGTTGATCGATGGTAAAGACCTTGCCTGCTGAAACATAAGCAGCCCTTCCTGATAGGCCTGCCTCCTTTTCGATGATCCCAAGGACCTGCATTAGCATCTGGTCTGTCATGGCAGGCCAGTTGCCATCTGATGGGACCATAGACCTCTTTATGACCCGCTTGACCAGGGGCTCGACGGCCTTGATCGGTATGGGTCTGATGTTCCCTCGGTCATCCAATTCTGCCCAGAATGTAGGCCAGATGAGTTTATGTGGGGCGATCTTCCCGTCAGGACCCCTTGCATATACAGGATAGATTATGTGCGGTAGTGCCTTATCGTCTGTCTTGGCATAAGTAGTCCCCAGTGCATGTGCCCTGGCTGTCTTGACCAGGCCTGCCTTCCCCTGAGGTAACGGGCCGCTATGGCATGCAGTGCACGAGAGCCTCTCAAAGTGAAAAGCGGGGATCCCCTTGTGGGCAGGGTAAGGGCCCCTTATGTTGGGAAGCGGTCCTGATATTGTCCCCAGGTGACATCCCTGGCAAGTCAGACCTGCAGCCCAGCAATGGTTTGGGTCGTGGAACTGCCCCTCAAAGCCCCTCACTATCTGATGGTCGATACCATTGGCATGGCAGCTAGTACACAGCAGGCCCCGCAGGATGTGTACGTCCTTGCTGGCCACGAGCCTATCTCCCGGCGACTGGCCCACCAGGGCATTTGAATGACAATAGTAGCATCGCAGTGGACTGATATCCTTGGTCAGGTCCATCAGGACGAAGTTGGCATCGTCGAATGCGGATGGACTGTACCAGACAAGCGGCGGTGTCTGGTTGGGGTCTTTTATGGTTGGTCCATTTGGATCGAATGGATTGTAGTTGCTGGCCGCATAATGGACAGATCCTTTTACCCTGGCAAACGGCAGGGAGGCAGTAATTGCCCAGCGTAGGTTGCCCTCAATCGTCTGGTCCGCATAGCCAAACGGCCCTCCCATGTTGGGACCTGGATCTGCACTGTGG
>JARYLO010000007.1 GCA_029907605.1 Sedimentisphaerales bacterium | reverse complement strand
GCCGTGGCAGCCAGGGCCCGATCAGTACCTGCGGTGGTGATCTTGAACCAAGGTCCCCCCAAATAGCCGCCGGCATCCTTGACAGGCCTGATCGTCCACTTCTGATGGGCCCTAAGCATGTACATGCCCATACGCACAGGTAGAGGCCCGGCTGGCCAATCCTTGGAGACCTCATTGACATCCTGGTCTGGGATTGGGGTAATGGGTCCGCCTCTGCCAAACATACCTCCACCAAACATCCCTCTTCCGAACCCACTTCCACGCCCACTGCCTGCAGGATTATTCGCATCAGTAGGGGCATTACCACCGCTAGCCCGGCCGCGTTCACCCATCCCCATTCCTCTGGCCGGGCGGGCGCCGCCAACTGGTACACCATCCACACCCAGTTCCAAGACGTAGCCGCTGCGTTCGGACTCTATCTGGAATGTGCCACCTACAAAGTGATCGCCAGTTACTGGCCAGCCGTCCTTCCAGACCAATGCCCGTATCTCAAGCACGCTCCTACCGCCACGGTCCAGGTCTGCCTCGTAGTGGCAGGAATACTTTTGCACCCCATCGCCTAGGTCAATGAGGCCAAAGTGGCCTGGGCCGATGAGGCGGCCGTTTGATGCCACTACTAGTTTGCCACCGCCTCGGAGCATGTCTACGCCCATGTGGTCTACATAGGGCCCTGTCACCTTCTTGGAACGGCCCACGCGGATGTTATAGCTGGAGTTGGTTCCGTTGCAGCAGGTGCCATGGGTGCCAAACAGGTAATACCAGCCATCGTGATAGATCAGGGCTGTGCCCTCGCAGTCGATGGCGATGTTGACGGGTTCATTGCCCTCTACCCGTTTGCCTGTCTTGGGATCAAGTTCGACTATACGGATATAACCAAAGAATGTTCCGTAGGTGCACCAGAGCCGTCCGTCTGTTGGATCTAGGAAGAGCGCTGGGTCAATGGCATCGCAATCCTCTATACCGTCACTGGATGCGACAACAACTGGCTCGGAGTACTTGAAGTCAGGGGAATTGGGATCGAGTGTCTTATTCCACATCGTAAGGATCCTGCCAGCGTGTCCACCGCCCAGACCCCCGCCAGTAGCACTGTAGGCCACGAGGTAGCGATCCCCTATCTTGATGACATCCGGGGCTGCCCCGCCACCTGGCCGTACGGCCCCACGTCGCCAGGCCCAGCCGTCGTCGGAGATCAGACCTCCACCGCCGGTACCGAAGGTGTAGTACTCGCCATCACACTCCACTACAGTGGAGGGATCATGGATAAAGGGTTCGCCTTCCAATGCCTGCACAGGAAGGGACAGCCAGTGAAGGGCCAGGATGGAAACTGCTACTGCTACAAGACTGAATCTCATAGGACCTCCAGATCAAAGATAGGGATCTATACCGCATGACTCATCACTTGCTGCTATCAAGGATCAAGGTCAGATCCTTGACCGGATTACCATTCTCATCGATGAAGCGGACGCAGAAGTCGCTCAGACCTGGGCCATTGATGATGGCCCCGCGAATGACGTTTCGCCCCTTCTTGAGTGTTAGCCGTTTGGAGACACAGTCGTCCATCACCATCCGGCGATCTCCAAACAGGACGACCGCCTCCTGTCCATTGAGCCACCAGATGGATGCCGAGTTGGAGCCCACAGCCAGGCGGACATTCTTCATCTCCCGCGGGCTTTCCACGACCGTCACGGCCCAGAAGGTGACACCGTAGGTCGGTTTGTTCAGGCCGTATGCGAAGCGAAAGACCTTGACGTTCCAGGTGGTGGAGTCCAGGGCATGCCAGATGAAATCCTGGTCGTTGATGGTCACCTTATCCCCCTCCTTAGGGACCAAATCAAATGGCCCAACATAGTAATCCTTATAGAAGGCGTTCCGGACAAAGGCCTCAGTAAACCCGACGTTGGTACGAAGTCCGTTGGGTATCGGCTCCAGCAGCAGCCACCGCTGGAGGAAGCCATTAGGATCAGGGGTCTTGGTGGGGGATGTTACCTTGGTAAAGTAGGGGGCAAGACTGCGGTTGGGGTTGTCCGGCTCGCGAGGGACGGGGAACCTGGCCGGTCCGGTCTGGGATTGATTAGCCCCTGGTGAGGCGGCGAGGGCATTGTTCCCGATCGAGAATGAAAGGACATGAAACATCCCCACGGCGAGGACGCCGACGACTGTCATCACCATCTTTCGCTGCATGTTCATCGTGGGCCCTTTGCATCAATGACCAATCGATCTTTCATCTGGACGACTACTTGTACGGCCAAGATAGATGATTTGCCCTACAGTGTAAAGTACCACAACAGCAAAAAGTGGCCGCAGGATCGAGGTCTGCTTATATGGGTTGGTAGGCATGGTGTTCGTCGGTTTACGAGGCTGCCGCAGGGGCCTTGCTTACAGCCGAGGCGCCCTGGGCGGGTGAGCTGATCCGGTCTCGCACACAGTATCCTTAACAGGAGATACGATGTTCCTTGTCTATTCCAGTCTTTCTTGGGTTTTCTGCTTGCCAGCAGTTGGTGAGGTGGTATGATAGATATCGCTAGATCCGGGAAATCATCATGATCACGACCACCAGCCTGCAGTCGGCCCAACCTGCTGAGCGTGCATCTTGCGTCAATGGACCCTGCCACTACCCTTACAGTCGGCAGGAATCAAGACTTCTATCACTACCATTGGAGTTGGACCACCAGCGGACATTGTCCGGCAATACGGCTAAGCACCGTCATTACCATGTTCCCCAAACGCCTTGAACAAGGAGACCACAGACCATGAACAACACCGCCAAGCCCTTCAAACCCCCTGATCATAAGTCAAGGCAGAGACGCGAAGGTCTGCCTCCTTTAGGGGGTAAACCTATCCTTTTGCTTATAGAACGCCAAGACCTCTCAGGCGGACTCATTACCCACTTGGCGGGCGGGGAGTTGTGAAGAATGAACAACCAGAAAGAGAGGTGCAAACCATGAAGACTATGAAGAAGCGATGGATAAGTTGGTTTGGATGGATGGTTTTGGTTGGGGGTTTGGTTTTACCTTTTGCCTACTGTTGCACTATGAAGATAAGCGGCAGTTGCTGGCCAAGGTTCCGTCGAGGCCAAGGACCCGGGTGTACGCCAGGCTGCCGCGACCGTGCAAACCCGCAGCAATAGAGTCTGGAGGCGGCTAGACCTGTAGGAGGGCTCCAGGGCGGTTTTGCCCGCATGGTTTTCCAGGGTTCTGCTGAGCCCTAGGAACCGTTTGTATGGCATACACAGTACGTAGAATGCGTGACCTTGACGTGCCCATAAGGGGTCATATAATCCATGACCGAAGCAGCAAGGCGGTATCGGCTTTATGACATATGCGTGGATAGGCGATCGCCGTTTCTTGGAGAGGTGCCATATGAGAAGGTTGATTAAAAATGTATTGGTGAGCTTGATGGCCGGCTGTACCGCGGTTGCTGCTACTTCCAGCCCT
Source organism: Sedimentisphaerales bacterium (assembly GCA_029907605.1). Classification (GTDB taxonomy): domain Bacteria; phylum Planctomycetota; class Phycisphaerae; order Sedimentisphaerales; family Anaerobacaceae; genus DTPU01. Next base: position 41,196 of record JARYLO010000007.1, on the reverse strand, counting down.
GCCGGGAAGACCATTGCAGTAGGTTGCGGGGATGGGAAGGTCCTGCTTTGGGGTACGGAAGGAGCGTACATCTCCAAGACCATAAGGAAGGACGAATTCGAGACTACAGATGAGTACCTTCAGAGGGTAAAGGGGCTTAGGGTACCGTATGTGGCCAAGGTCCAGCGTGGCAGGTACGACGCTGACAAGGGCCTATTTAGGATAGAGATTGAAGGCATGGGCTTTCTTGTCGCTGTGGACAGGGATAAGGCAAAGGAGATATCTTCGAATCGCGATGAGGTCTTCGTTAGCGGCCAGCTTGTGTATGCCTTCGATGGCGTGGTGGAACTGGTGGGCGCCAGGCTTGTCACTGATCCATTGGTTCATGGGGGCCATCCAGTCAGGCCCAGCCAGTGACCAGGCAAGATGCTGGCCGTGGACCGCCTTGTGACATGAAATCGGCTATCAAAAGATGCATCTACGAGGGGATTATGATATTACTAGCAAAGAGAAGATCACATCAAAGGCACAGGAGTTGCTTGAGGAAAACCCAAACGGTATTCGATATTCAGACCTGGTTAGAAGGATACATGAGGAGTTTCCGGACATTCCTGTCAACACTATTCACGGGACTGTTTGGAATCTGGACACGCGAGTGCCTGAAAAAGTATATAAGCCAGCACGAGGGTTATTTCGCCACATGCGATTCAAAGAGGAGGGAGTAAGCGAGGAAGAACAGATTGCTTCTGCCGTGACCCCACATGTAAGTGAAGAAGACTTCTATCAGCCATTCGCAGATTGGCTTGTCAATGAACTGGAAGAATGTACCAAGGCGATTCCTTTGGGAGGGAATAAATTCAAAGATAAATGGGGAACTCCCGATGTCATTGGTATTCGAGAACCGCGCAAGAGCGATATTATCAAGCCACCAACTGAGATTGTCTCGGCGGAGGTGAAACTAGATGCTGCAAACTTGATCACGGCATTTGGTCAAGCCTGCTCGTACAAACTCTTTAGCCATAAGTCTTACGTAGTGATTCCAAGAGATTCCCTAGAGGAAGATATTGCAAGGCTTGACGCCTTATGTAGAATATTTGGCATTGGCTTAATCCTGTTTGATAGAACCAAACCTGAAGCCCCTGATTTCGAGATAAGGGTGAGGGCAGCAAAGCATGAACCCGACATGTTCTATGCAAACAAGTATATGAGGTTTGTTGAAGAAGACCTTTTCTAGTCGGTTTGCGAGGGGCCCATCCAGTCGAAATGCCGTGCGACTTATGCGTAAGCAGTAATGCCAATGGAAGTATAATGGTTTCTACCAAATCCAAGTGGGCGGTAAACAGCATCTGGACGTATTGTGATTGTATTGCCACATCAGGATGGCCGATGGGTCTTTTGGTAAAAAGTGCTTGCATCATAGCGGCTAGAACATCATCGTAGATAGATTGCCGGTTGCGTAGGTCGGTAAGATTGTTAGGCAGGAAGTATCGGCCATTGAATTGAGGGCAATGCAATGGGACATAACAAACAGATCCTAGTCAGCTTTGTGTTGATCCAAGTCCTGTGTTGTGGGGTGTCCGGTACTATGGCCGACGGATTTCTCAGGACCCAGGGCCAGGAGATGGTGGATCAAGCAGGAAGGAAGGTCCTGCTACGGGGCGTGGGCCTGGGCAACTGGCTCCTGCCCGAGGGGTATATGTGGAGGTTCGGGGACCAGGGGGATAGGCCCCGCAAGATCGAGAAGATCATCAGCGACCTCATCGGCCAGGAGGCAGCGGACCGGTTCTGGAGCGAGTTCAGGAGGAACTACATTACTGAGGCGGACATAAAGAAGATAGCTGAGCTGGGCTTCAATTCCGTCCGACCTGCGATCAATGCGCGTATGCTTCTTACTGAGGGTGCAAACCCCAAATACCTGGACGAGGGCTTTGAGCTCTTGGACAACTTGGTACGGTGGTGCACGAAATACAAGGTGTATGTCATACTCGACATGCACGGCGCGCCAGGTGGCCAGACTGGGGCCAACATAGACGACAGCCGCAGTGACGAGCCTGAGCTATTTACCGATACGGCGAACCAGGACAGACTGGTAGATCTGTGGGTAAGGCTGGCAGACCGCTACAAGGACGAGCCCTATGTGGCGGGTTATGACTTGCTCAACGAGCCCCTACCTGTGCGAACTGGTGCTGCGGCCAAGTACAAGCACCTCTTGGAGCCGCTCTACAAGCGGATCACCCGGGCCATCCGGGAGAAGGACAAGAGGCACATGATCATCTTGGAGGGCGTTGACTGGGCAAATGACTGGTCGGTATTCACCAGTCGGTTCGATGACAACCTCGTGTATTCGTTTCATTATTATTGCTGGGACCGGCCCACTACCCTAAAGGACATTAGCCAGTATCTGGTTCACCGCGCCAGGCTGGACGCACCGGTCTGGGTAGGTGAGACGGGTGAAAAGGACAACGCGATCTATTGGGCCACGACCCAGTTGTTTGAGGCCCACAATATAGGCTGGTCGTTCTGGCCCTGGAAGAAGATGGAGACCCAGAACGCCCCATATTCTATCAAGGCACCTGAGGGATGGGAGGCCATCCAGGCCTATTCGAGGGGACGAGGCAAACCCTCGCGCCAGGTCGCACAGAAGGCCTTTGACCAGATCCTGGTCAATATCAGATTGGAGAACTGCGTCTATAACCCTGATGTGGTAAACGCCATATTCCGGCGTGTCCCAGGTAAGGTAGAGGCAGAGAACTACGGCCACGAGGGGCTGAACAAGTCTTACTTTGTCAAAGATGCCTCTGGGAAGGCACAGCTCTATCGCACCTCTGAGCCAGTGCAGATCACGGCCATAGAGGCACAGGATAGCAGCCAGCAGGGCCAGGGACAGGCCATCCATCTTGTGCAAGGCGAGTGGACCGCCTATATGGCCCACAGCCTGGAATCGAGGCAGTATAAAGTGGCAGTGAAGGTCAAGGCGGAGACCGGTCCTGCAGTCCTCTGCCTGACCGTCAATGACTATATGCAGGAGCTGACGGTTACAGACCCCAACTGGGCAAATCTCAAGGCCGATACCATATGGTTCCATGAAGGGGCCAACCGGATCCTGCTGGAGGTCAAGGCAGGCGCGGTCTGTGTGGATTGGATGGATTTCCAGTGAAAGTTGGTGGCATATCTGTGGGGACGTCAGAGGCCTCATCCATAGAGAATGCAGGAAGGAGGGCTTGGTCTAGCCCTAGCAAGAATACACATGTTCGCTTGTGGCATCAGAGGACTCTATACGCGGTCTGGGCCAAGATCGGTCCTTGTCTGTTTGCCCAAGATTGGATGTGTGCTACAATGCGGCCTTTATGAGTAGGCCTTTGTATAAGATGACTATAGGTTTGTTGATGGTTAGCTGCCTGGCTATTGCAGGTAGTGCCATAGCCAAGCCAGGTCAGTCCTTCCCAACGATCAGCCAGGATGGGGGATGGTGTTGGTTTTCAGATCCGAGGGCGGTTTTCTACGAAGGCAGGTTCCGCAGGACATATGTGGGATGGATCACTAGCAAGGGTGACGTGCAGGTCGCCGGCCTGGATCATAAGACAAGGCAGGTCCAGACTGCCACCATACACCAGGGCCTGGAGGTGGATGACCACGATAATCCATCGATCCTCCTACTGCCCGATGGTAGGATTGCGGTCTTCTACACCAGGCACGGCGGCAAGGAGATGTTCATGCGGGTCACATCGGCCCCGGAGGATATCAATGATTGGCGGCCTGTGCGGCGGCTGCCATTTGTGCCGGACAGGTTCGGGATATGCTACAGCAATCCGGTGACGTTGAGTGCTGAGGCAAACAGGATTTATCTATTCTGGAGAGGTCTTGATTATAAACCTACATTCTCTTATTCAGATGACCTTGGCGATACCTGGGCAGGCCAGAGGCAGTTTATCACCAGCCCTGGTGCAAGGCCCTATGTGAAGGTGGCATCCAACGGCAGGGATACGATCCATTTTGCATTCACAGATGGCCATCCTCGGGATGAGGCCACCAATAGTATCTATTACATGGCATACAGGGCAGGCAGGTTCTACAAGGCAGATGGCGAGCTGATCGCAGACCTCAACAGCCTGCCTATTGAAAGGCGGTCTGCGGATATCGTCTATGACGGCCAGAGGACAAAGGTTAGGGCCTGGATCTGGGACGTGGCTGCTGACAGCAAAGGTCGGCCTGCGATCGTATATACCAGGCTGCCTTCGGAGACGGATCATAGGTACCACTATGCCTGGTGGGATGGAGATCGGTGGCACGATATAGAGCTTTGCGCTGCAGGCAGGTGGTTCCCTCAGACCCCACAAGGCCAGCGGGAACGAGAGCCGCATTACTCTGGTGGGATAGTGCTTGACCACAATGACCCTTGGATCGTCTATCTGGCAAGGCAGGTGCAGAACGGCGAAGACCTGAGGTTTGAGATAGAGCAATATCGGATTGAGAATGGCAAGATAGTATCAGTTATATCCATAACCAAGGAATCTGATCTGGACAATGTCAGGCCGTTTGTGGTCAGGTCCTACCAGCCTGATGGCCCTAGGCTCTTGTGGCTGGCGGTCCACAGGTACATCCACTACACCGATTACCAGACCGCCATCAAGATGGACCTGCTAGAGCCATCAGGCTGGCAGCATTAGATCCCGCAGCCTATTGGCTGGCACCTGCCGGCATCCTGACCAACACGGTCTGGCCGTCTAACCATAGCAGCACCTCGCCAGAGAATGCAAGGCTGGCCTGCCTGCCTTCCCTTTCGAGCCTGTCTACTAGGTCCCAGAAGGCGGTAGTGCCGAAATCCACGATCCGGTCAGGCTTGAGGTCTGTGTTGGAGCCCACCAGCCTGGCATCTATCCATTGATTGGCCCTATTGTAGAAGGCAAGGTCATGGAACTGCTGAACCGTATTGATCCGGACGGGCTCCATCCTTTCATTGAGGAACATATTGCCATGATTGAGGACCATCTGATTCATCTGCCTTTGGATGTTGAGGCCTTGGCTGACGCCCGCAGCGCCTGACCGCATCCTCACCGCCCGGCTGTTGAGGTTGGCTGCGGTCTGCCGGACCAGCACATCGTGCCTGTGAAGGTCTGTCCCTTCCTTTGCCAGGAATGCAGTGTACTCGGTCAGTATCCCGAACTTGGTGGAAAGCTGTACGATCTGGTCTGTAAGCTCCTTCATCTTCGGATCGTCGGGCGAGCTCTGCCCCTCGGCACCCATCTGGCGGATCTGGTCGATCAATTGGGCGATCTTGCGGCTGGCCCAAAGGCGCGGGATGAACGCATGGGCCTTGTCTGCCTTGGCAGGATCCAAGGTGAACCTATATGTGCGGATGCCGGACAGCCGCTGGCCGCATAGCTCGAAGCTAATGGGGTCATTGCCGATGTACTGACCTAATAAGACCAACTGGTCTGACTCGAATAGGTCCGGTATGACAGGCGGCAGTAGGTCCCTGACCCTGGTCGTAGGCAGTCTGTCACCTCCCATGACCCGGAGCTGTGGTTCTGCCAGTACTGGCCCTGTCAGTTGTGCGAAGACCCTGCCGACCTTTACCTCCACGTCCTCATCCGGCAGCACAAACTCCGCCTTTGCCCTGGTCAGGTCTGCCAATGCCTGCAGGAGGGCGGCATTGACATCAAGGCCCACCCCGAACGTAAAGACCCTGCGGCGATGGGGATTGGACTTGATAGCAAGCTGCCTGATGGATGGCTCGTCGGTGGCGCCAACGGTAGGTAGGCCGTCGGTCAGGAACAGGACCAGCGGTAGCTTCCCCTCGGTAACCGGCTGTTTCAGTGCGGTCTTTAGTGCATCGTAGAGGTTGGTACCACCAACAGCGGTGATGCTCTGGATATATGACCTGGCCGACTCCATGGCCTTCTCATCCTTCAGGACAGGCCTTGGCGAGAATAGCTCCACCGAATCACTGTATATGATCAGATTGAAGGCCTCACCTGGCCTCAGGCCTGACAAGACCTGTAATGCCGCCTCCTTGGCCTGGGCGACCTTTCGGCCTTGCATGCTGCCGGAGCGGTCTATGACCAAGATCACCTCCCTATCAAGTGTATTGGCATCCGCCTGAGGCCCCTTGCCAGTCCCGGCAAGTACCAGGAAATAGCCGCCAGCCAGCTCAGGGTCAGGAAAGGCCAAGGTGGTGATCGCGATCTCCTGGGGCTCAGAATCGATCACATAGGACAATCTAAAAGGCCCAGGTGCATTTGCCTCCCTTTCTACCTTCACTGATACCACGTTCTGGTCCATATGCTTGGTGTGGACCGTGTGGCTTGGGCAATATACCGTGGAGATGGGATGCCTTGATCGTATGTTGACCGTAAACTCCCACGGCACGTCATACTGCAGGGATTCACTGCGGGGCAGGATGTAGTCGATCCGGTTGCCTTCCTGGCGGAGGATGTGCTCATAGGTAAGCCTGATCCGTTGTTTGCCAAGCGGCTCGACCGGGAATACGCTCGTCCTGATCAGGTTGTAGCCTGCAAACTCCAAGAGGGCTGGATCTCGGATCTTTGAGACTAGTTCCCTATAGATCCTCCTTGCCTGCTCCTTGGGCAAGACCACTGCCTCTATCTGACCAGATGGCCCATCGTATGCAAACCCCCTCACGACCACGCCTTCTGGCACCGGTATCACCAGCTCTGCCTCCTGCCTGTGGCGGGTGGTGTTTTCTATGTTGATCTGGATCGTTGTGGTGGCGGTGGTCTCGAAAATGTCTATAAGGGCCTCGACACCTGTGATTCGCAGGCAGGGATTACCTCCAACGACCAGGCCGTATGGCCTGCCTTGTGGGATGATCACATTGGCCGCAGGGGGCCTGACGCCTACATGGCTCGGCTGGGCTATGCATGTGGTGGCAAGGATGCAAAACAGGATAGGGGATGGTCTGGAGTTTCTCATGGTCTTCTCCTTCAAGAAACCTGCTACGATCTTGCCTCTACAATTTACGATACGCAACAGGCAGGTCTGCTGCTGTAAAAACGGTGTAAAAAACTGTACCGTGTTTAAGACCTCCATTGCGTGGCCGAAGGCTGGCAGGGTTGGTCGGCCTTGCACTGGCTGATTAGGGCTGATATATTTCATTGCCAACCTGCAATCACAGGGCACGGTATTGGAGCGCAGTATGAGGATACTGATTGGTACGGCAGTATTGGGGCTCATGATGGCCAGCGTGCAGGCCATGACGGTTGAGGATGGTCTGCGGCAGGAGGCCAAGGCCCTCAGGCCGCAGGCTGTCAAGGCCATAATGACTGCGGTGGCGGACTGGCAGCTTGCTAACCCAGTAAACAGGCGAAGGACCGACTGGACTCACGGGGCGCTCTTTGCAGGGCTAGTGGCGTTAGGGCAGATGCCCGGCTGTGAAAGATACCTCGAGGTGCTCAAGGCGATTGGCCAGGAGAACAACTGGCAGCTTGGTCCAAGGCCATATCACGCAGACGACCACTGTGTAGGCCAGATGTATATAGCCCTTTATCGGATCTATCGTGATCCGAACATGGTAGGTCCCTTGAAGGAGAGGTTTGACTGGATCCTTGCAAACCCATCAGATGTGACCCTTGAATATGGCAAGCAGCAGGGCAAGGATAGATGGTGGTGGTGTGATGCATTGTTTATGGCACCGCCTTTCTGGGCAGGCCTGGCAGATCTCACTGGCCAGAGGAGGTATCTGGATTTCATGGACAAGGAGTGGTGGGCCACCACCGACTATCTCTATGATAAGCAGGAACATCTGTACCTTCGGGACAGTCGGTTCTTTGAGCGAAGGGAGGCCAATGGGCAGAAGGTCTTTTGGTCCAGGGGAAATGGGTGGGTCTTTGCCGGGCTGGTAAGGGTCCTGGACCTGATGCCAAAGGACCACCCTAATTACGATAGGTATAGGCAGCTATATCTCGAGATGGCCCAAAGGCTGATACAGGTCCAGGGCGAGGATGGGCTGTGGAGATCGAGCCTGCTGGATCCGAATGCCTATCCTGTACCAGAGTCCAGCGGAAGCGGGTTTTTCTGTTATGGCCTTGCATGGGGCTGCAACAAGGGCTGGCTTGGCGAATCCTACAAGGATGCTGTGATCAAGGCCTGGAGGGGCCTGTTGGACTGTGTTCACGCCGATGGCAAGCTGGGATACGTGCAGCCTATAGGCGACTCTCCAAATAAGGTAAACGCAGATTCCACAGATATTTACGGCATAGGTGCATTTCTACTAGCCGCAAGTGAGGTATATAAGATGGCAGTTGATGAATCGACGTAAAGGGGCTTGCATGGAGATCAGATATCTACCAGATCCCAACTCATTTATCAAGATGGATACGGACCTGCTCAGGAGGTACTTCCTGATCCAGGATCTGTTTGCAATGGATCAGGTCAGGCTTGTGTATTGTGACTGTGACAGGGCACTAGTGGGCGGGGCGGTGCCGGTAAAGGCAGAGCTGACACTGGAGTCTGGCGATGAACTCAGATCAGAATACCTCTGTCAGAGGAGGGAGCTGGGGATCTTCAATGTCGGTGGTAAGGGACAGGTCAAGGTAGATGGCAAGACCTATGTGTTGGACAGGCTGGATTGCCTATACGTTGGGAGGTCTTCCAGGCAGATCGTTCTTACAAGCCTGGACCCTAAGAGGCCTGCGAGGTTTTACCTCCTGAGCTTTCCTGCACACGCTGATTATCCTACTACCTTGGTTACAAAGCCACAGGCAGAGGCCGTCAGCCTGGGCAGTCAAGAACATGCAAACAGGCGTACCATATACAAGTACATACATCAAGCCGGGGTCCGTAGTTGCCAACTGGTGATGGGCTATACGGAGCTGGAGGCAGGTAGTGTCTGGAATACGATGCCTCCGCATACACATGCAAGGAGGATGGAGGTTTATATGTATTTTGGTATTTCAGACCAAGACCGCATCTTCCACCTTATGGGCAGGCCTGATCAGACAAGGCATCTTGTGGTGGCGGATTGTCAGGCGGTCTTGTCGCCTAGCTGGTCTATACATTCTGGTGTGGGTACATCTGCTTATTGCTTCTGTTGGGGCATGGGTGGAGAGAATCAGGCATTCGATGACATGGATGGGTTAAGGATAGAGGATCTGAGGTGAGGCCTATGATATTGGACAAGTTCAGACTTGATGGTAAGGTTGCAATAGTCACTGGGGCAGCAAGGGGGCTTGGTAGGGCGATGGCGGTGGGGCTTGCCGAGGCGGGTGCGGATATCGCATTGGTCGATGTTCTGGACATGGCTGAGGCACAGCAGCAGATAAAGGCCCTTGGTCGCAGGTGCATAGCCATCACTGCGGACCTTGCAAAGGACGAAAGCCCGGACCTGATCGTCTCACAGACCCTCAAGCAACTTGGCTCTATTGATATACTGTTCAACAACGCCGGTATCATAAGGCGAGCCCCTTTTCTGGAGTTTAGCAAGAAGGATTGGGACGATGTGATGGCCATAAACATCCGCGCGGTCTTTCTGCTCAGCCAGGCGGTTGCCAAGGTGATGGCCAGGCAGGGAAGGGGCGGAAAGATCGTAAATACCGCCTCGTTGCTTAGTTTCCAGGGTGGGATATTGATACCTTCTTACACTGCGTCAAAGAGTGCAGTAACGGGGCTCACAAGACTGATGGCCAATGAGCTTGCACCATACAAGATCAATGTAAATGCCATAGCCCCTGGATATATGGCCACAGACAATACAAAGCCCTTACGGGAGGATCCTGTTCGGAACAAGGCCATATTGGATCGCATCCCGATGGGCAGGTGGGGCCAGCCTGAGGATCTTCAAGGTGTGGCAGTATTCCTGGCCTCTGCGGCCTCAGACTACATGACCGGTTATACAGTGGCAGTGGATGGCGGCTGGTTGGCGAGGTGAAGATGCTCAAGATAAGGCCTGAACAGGGGTGTAGATACGACATCCTTTCTTTGGGCGAGGTGATGATAAGACTCGATCCAGGCGAGGAGAGGATACATACCACCAGGCACTTCCGAGTCTGGGAAGGAGGTGGGGAATACAATGTTGCAAGGGGCCTAAGGCGGTGTTTTGGAAAGAGGGCTGCGGTAGTGACCGCCATACCAGACAATCCCGTAGGCAGGCTCCTTGAGGATCTGATCCTGCAAGGTGGTGTTAGCACCGAGTACATAAGGTGGGTACCATTTGATGGGGTTGGCAGGAGGGTGCGGGTCGGGCTGAACTTCACCGAACGCGGTTTCGGTGTCAGGGCTGCAGTGGGCTGCTCCGATCGGGGACACAGTGCCGCATCCCAGATGAAGAGGGGCGATGTAGATTGGGACCTTGTCTTTGGCAGACATGGTATCAGGTGGTTTCACACAGGCGGGATCTTTGCTGCACTTTCGCCAACCACCAGTGAGCTGATCATAGAGGCGGTCACTGCTGCGCGAAGATACGGCACCATTGTCTCATATGATCTCAACTACAGACCCTCCCTCTGGAAGGATATAGGCGGCAAGGAGAAGGCCATAGAGGTCAATAGGTCCATCGTACCTCTGGTGGATGTCTTGCTGGGTAATGAGGAGGACTTCTCTGCAGCATTGGGCTTCAAGGTAGAAGGCCTGGATGAATCCTGCTCAAGCCTAGATCCTGCCAACTTCAAGAAGATGATGTCAGAGGTGGTCAAGGTATATCCGAATATCAAGGCGGTTGCCACCACCCTTCGCAATGCCAAGACTGCAACCAGAAACGATTGGGGGGCCATCCTTTATATGGATGGCCAGTTCTACCAATCACGTCTCTGGCAGGACTTGGAGATCTTGGATAGGGTAGGTGGTGGTGACAGCTTTGCCTCTGGCCTGATCTATGCGTTGCTCGAAGACAAGGGCCCTGACGAGGCAGTGGAATATGGGGCCGCCCATGGAGCACTGGCCATGACCACACCAGGGGACACAACCATGGCAACATTGGCAGAGGTTGAACGTGTGATGAAGGGAGGTACAGCCAGGATAAGTAGATAAGGAGATAGGCCTATGGCCGCACACAGTAGATTGCACACATTGCTGACGATAAGACAAACAGGATTGGTGCCCCTCTTCTACAATCCCGATCTTGCTGCGGCCAGGTCGATAGTAAAGGCCTGCGTTGATGGGGGTGCGGTAGTGGTGGAGTTCACCAACAGGGCAGATCGGGCCATAGAGGTCTTCAGGGAGCTTGCGGAGCTTCGTGATAAAGAGCTCAAGTCCTTGGTCCTGGGTGTTGGCTCGGTATGCGACCCTGCGACCGCATCCATGTTTATAAATGCAGGGGCGGATTTTCTGGTAAGCCCGTTCTTGGATGAGGACATAGCAAGGGTCTGCAATGCCAGGAAGATCCCTTATCTACCAGGGTGTGGCTCCTTGACCGAGATACATAGGGCACACCTTCTGGGTGTAGAGATATGCAAGATCTTCCCTGCTGACTGTGTAGGTGGGCCGGCGTTCGTAAAGGCGATCAAGGGGCCCTGCCCCTGGGCTGATCTGATGCCAACTGGTGGGGTGGCACCTACCATGGAGAGCCTTTCTGGCTGGTTCCAGGCTGGTGTGGCCTGTGTTGGGATGGGCTCAAACCTGATCAGTCAAGACCTGGTCCAGAAGCGAGACTATGCGGTCTTGGCTGAGAGGGTCAGGCGGGCACTTGGGCTGATCAGGCAGATCCGCGGTGGTCAAGGTGTAGTATCGTGATGGCTGATCAGGGATCTGGCATCGTTGAGCTGATAACCCCGCTGGATCAGCAGGTTGTCAGGTCCCTACGTGCAGGCCAGAGGGTGGCAATCAGCGGCCGGATCTATACCGCCAGGGATGCATCACACAGAAGGCTGTTAGATGCATTGGATAGGGGGGGCAGGCTACCATTTGATCTTGAGGGCGCGTTGATCTACTATGTAGGTCCTACCCCTGCCAGGCCTGGCCGGCCTATAGGTGCAGCAGGACCAACCACGTCATCGAGGATGGACCCATTTACCCCCAGGCTTATCGCCTTAGGCCTGAGGGCCACCATGGGTAAGGGTTATCGCAGTATGGATGTAAGGCAGGCATTGATGCAGTTCGGGGCGGTGCACCTAGCGGCTGTAGGTGGGGCTGGTGCGTATCTAAGCCAATTCATTTGCCAGGCAGAGCAGATTGCATACGAGGATCTTGGGCCAGAGGCCATATTCTGCCTTATTGTCAGGGGCTTTCCTGCATTCGTTGCGTACGACAGCCACGGTGGCAGCATATACGTAAAGGATACCGAATGAAGGTTGCATTGATAGGACCAACCCAATCTGGCAAGAGCACATTGCTTGCAGCACTGACAGGCAGACCAGTAGACCACCTGATGCCTGCGGCGATCAACGAGGGGATTGTATCAGTTCCTGATGAACGTATCGATTGGCTTGCCGGCCAATACAAGCCAAAGAAGGTCACATATGCAACGATAGACTGCCTTGACCTTCCAGGATTGGATCTTCAGACCGAGCACGGCCGTGCTGCTGCCAGGAGGTTGATAAGCCAGATCAGATCAGTGGACATGATCGTGCTTGTTGTCAGGGCCTTTGAAGATGCATCAGTAGCCATGTACAGGGGCAGGATAGATCCTAGGACGGATTTAGTGGAATTGAGGACCGAGCTATTGTTTTCTGATCTGGAACTGGTCTCAAACAGGATAGAGAGGCTTTCTAAGCAGGTACACAAGCCCACCCCCACACAGGCCCAGGACAAACAAGAGCTTGCCTTATTGCAGAGGCTGCAACAGGCAATAGAGGCCGACATGCCCATCAGCTCTGCCATCCAAAGTGAGGCAGATAAGAGGATCATGAAGACCTTATCCCTGCTTTCCCTAAAACCTATGGCAGCGGTGGTGAATCTCGGCGAAGGTCAGGTAGGCGGCGACCTTGACCTGGCAGGGGTGTGCGGTCCGGAGGTGCCGGTCTTGCAGCTTTGCATCAAGTTGGAATACGAGTTGTCACAATTGGATCCTGCCAGCAGGTCCGAGTTCCTGGAGGCACTTGGGATAGATTCGCCTGCCATCAATAAGTTTGTTAAGACCTGCTATCAATCGCTTGGACTAATAAGCTTTTTGACCGTCGGTCACGAGGAGGTCAGGGCCTGGCCCATCCCCAAGGGTACGGTCGCGCTGGATGCCGCAGGTCGTGTGCACAGCGACATGAAGAGAGGCTTTATTCGGGCGGAGGTCTTCAGGTTCGAGGACCTAAAGGCACTCGGAAGCGAGAAGGAGTTACGCGCTGCAGGCAGGTTCAGGGTGGAGGGCAAGGACTACGTGATCCAGGATGGAGATGTCGTCCACTTTAGGTTCAATGTCTAGGGGCCTTTATGAAGGCAGCAGCACTGGTTGGGCCAGGCAGGATCGCGATCATAGAAAGGCCTGACCCATGGCCTGTCTGCGATGGGAAGGTCCTGCTGGCGGTTAGGATGGTTGGGATCTGCGGATCGGATGTCCACTATTTCGAGACCGGCAGGATCGGCGACGCCCAGGTCTGTTATCCGTTTGTGCTGGGCCATGAGTTCGCTGCAGAGGTCTTAGCCGTTGGTCCAGGCGTAGACCAGCCCAAGGTGGGCGATATCGTTGCCGTAGATCCAGCCATGCCGTGTCATGCTTGCGACCAGTGCAATAGTGGCAGGTTCAATACATGTCGAAACCTGAGGTTTTTGGGTTGCCCTGGTCAGGCAGAGGGATGCCTATGCGAGTTGATCCTGATGCCCAGCGAGTGCTGCTATCGGGTGCCTCGATCCTTTAGTCTTGAGCAGATCGTATTGACCGAGCCGTTGGCCATCGCGGTCCATGCAACAAGGTTGGCTGGCCTGGAGCCAGGTATGGATATAGCCATACCTGGTGCAGGGCCCATAGGCCTTTGCTGTCTTCAGGTGGCCAGGGCAATAGGCGCAAGGTGCTGTCTTGTAGCAGAGCCCATAGAGCAACGGGCCTTGGCCGCTAGGAACCATGGTGCAGACTGGGCTGGAAGTCCTGCTGAGCTAGGCAATGCGGTCGCTAGCCTTGCCCCAGGTGGGGTACACGTAGTACTGGAGGCTGCAGGCCAACAGGAGGCCATAGACCGGGGCCTGCAGGTCCTCAGGCCGGGTGGGGTCTTGGGGATCATAGGGATCCCGAGGACCGATCGGATCTGGATAGATGCCCACAAGGCAAGGCGACAGGAGGTCAGGATCGTCAATGTCAGGAGGCAGAATCTCTGTACCCAACAGGCCATTGACATGATCCAGCAAGGGACTGTGGAGGTGGACTTCATGGCCACGCATAGGTTCTCCCTTGAACAATCCCAGGATGCATTTGAGCTGGTTGCCGGCTACAGGCATGGGGTGATCAAGGCGATGGTCTGCATATGATTACTGCGGGTTTGATCAGTGTGGGCAACGAGCTGATCCGCGGGCTCTTTGTAGATACAAACGTCGGATTCCTTGCCAGGAGGTTGCAGTCCCTTGGTGTGATCCCAAGGTGGCACTGGACGGTGGGGGATTCACTGGATGACATCGCTGCCGTCATACGCCATGCCTGTGCGGTGGCAGACCTTGTGATCGTCACTGGAGGCCTGGGGCCCACTGCCGATGACCAGACCAGATTCGCCATCGCTGAGGTCTTGGGTGTGCCTTTGGAGCCAAGCGCAGGATTGCTGGCAGAGATTGAGGCCAGGTTCAGGCAACTAGGCAGGCAGATGTCTGCCATAAACCAGATCCAGGCACATCTGCCAAAGGGCAGTCACGCACTGCCAAATCGGCTCGGCACTGCACCAGGGATCCTCTGCCAAAAGGACGGTTGTCTGGTGGTGGCATTGCCTGGTGTGCCCTCAGAGATGGAGGAGATGTTTATCAGGTCGGTAGAACCGATCATCATAGGGATGTCAGGGAGGCTGCAGGTCTTTGCGCGGCGGATCCACTGCTTTGGCCTGCCTGAGTCAGAGGTCGCGCAGACCCTAGGTCCTCTGATGGAAAGGGGCAGGAATCCATTGGTTGATTGTACTGCTAGTTATGGGCAGGTCACGCTCTATGTGACCGCGGTGGCAGAGGACATCCAACAGGCCAGGTCCCTTGCAGAGGCAGATGAGGCCGCCATAAGGGATAGGTTGGGCTGTGCCATATTCGGCACAGACGATCAGACCCTGCCTGCAGTGGTGGGCATGGGCCTAAGTTCTAGAGGCAAGACACTTGCCCTGGCAGAGTCCTGTACCGGTGGGCTTGTCGCCAAACTAATTACCGATCAGGCAGGTTCGAGTAGATATCTTGTTGGTGGTTTTGTCGTATATAGTAACAAGGGCAAGATCGAGCAGCTCGGCGTGGAACCTGACCTGCTGGCCAAGAAGGGTCCTGTCAGTGAAGAGGTCGCCCTGGCAATGGCCCGTGGTGCAAGGTCCAGATTGGGCTGTGATTATGTCATTGCCATTACCGGCGTGGCCGGTCCTGAGCCGGTCGGCCAGGTGCCGGTGGGCACGGTCTTTGTTGCCTTGGATGGGCCTGAAGGCCAGCAAGTACAAGGGTCCAAACTTTTTGGCGATCGCCATACCATCAGGATGAGGGCTGCTCTAATGTCCTTGAACATGCTGAGGTTACGTCTGGGTCTTTGACTTTGGGGGATGTGGACGGTATAATTTTTATATGCCTAAGGTTGCGGGGCAGTGGTTGGATTGAGACTAGATGCCAGGTGCAAGGCGACATCTCGGTGAGATCCTTCTAAAGGCAGGCGTTGTTCCCAAGCAGGCCCTCATAGAAGGGATAAAGCAGTCCAGGACTACTGGCAAGAGGCTTGGCCAGATCCTCTTGGAGAAGGGACTGCTTGATGAAGAGACCCTCACAAAGGCCCTTGCCAAGCAGTCAGGTCTCAAGTACATCAACCTCGACAAGATCACCATCCCCCCGGACTACATGAGGATCATACCTGAGGACCTGATCAAGAAGTACAATATCATACCGCTGAAACTGGAGCAGCGGAGACTACAACTTATCATAGGCGATCCACTGGATCTGGACATGATGGATGCGGTTCGTCTTCGCACAGGTGCAGAGCTTGAGTGCTTCTTGGCAAGTCCATCCAAGATCCGGGCCTTCCTGGAACGCAGTGCCGATGAGGCCGCTGCCCAACAGCATGATGAGCTAAAGCACAGTATAGACGCAACTGCTGCTGAGTTGGCCGAGTTTGGTAGCGAATTGCAGGCAGAGGTCCTGAGGGCAGAGGCAGCAGGTTTTGCAGATGATGGGCCTGTGGTCAGGTTGGTAAACCTGATCATAGATACTGCATGTAGGATGAGGGCAAGCGATATCCATGTCGAACCCATGGCAGATAGGGTCAGGATCAGATACCGGGTTGATGGCGTCTGTCTAGAAAAGGATAACCTTCCCAAGAGCATGCAGGCAGCCCTGATCACCAGGCTCAAGATACTCTCAGGCATGGACATTGCTGAGAAGCGGCTGCCGCAGGATGGACGTATCAAGAGGAATGTAGATGGGCAGGACATAGACTTCCGTGTCTCTTCCTTGCCTGCCACGCATGGAGAGAGTGTGGTACTGCGTATCCTGCGGCCGGATTCTGTGAACATCGGTATCGAGGCACTTGGCTTTGAGCCTGATAACTACGAACAGTTCCAGAAGATTATCAGGCGGCCTAACGGCATCTTCTTGGTCACAGGCCCTACTGGAAGCGGCAAGACCACCACCCTCTATGCTGCCTTGCAGGAGCTCAACAAACCTGACAAGAAGATCATCACCGCTGAGGACCCTGTGGAGTACAACTTCCCTGGGATGAACCAGTGTCAGGTCAAGGAAGAGATAGGCCTGACATTCGAGAGGATCCTCAGGGCGATGCTAAGGCAGGCCCCCAACATCATCCTGATCGGTGAGATCCGTGATAGTGTGGTTGCTGACATAGCGATCCAGGCAGCCCTTACAGGGCATTTGGTCTTTAGCACATTGCACACCAACGACGCCTGTAGTGCGATCACGCGTCTTATAGACATGGGTGTTAAGCCCTTCTTGGTTGCCAGCTCGATCCAGGCCATCATGGCCCAGAGGCTGGTTAGGGTCATATGCAAGAATTGCAAGACGGTCGATCCCAATCCTGACCCCAAGTACCTTAGGCTGGTAGGCATCACAGAGGAGGAGGCCAAGAGGCATACCTTCTACAAAGGGGCTGGGTGCAGTGTCTGCCAGGGTACTGGGTATAAGGGCAGGTTGGGTATCTTCGAGATGGTTGAGATGAATACCAGGCTGCGGGAGTTGGCCTTCAGGAAGGCCCCGACATCCGAGCTGCGGGCAGCAGCAAAGGCTGTGGGGATGAGGACTCTGGCTGAGGATGGTAAGATCAAGGTCTTAAAGGGTATAACCACTGCCCAAGAGGCGGCAAGTGTTGCCCAAGTGGAGGCGGTGGCAGTCTAGTTTTTGGGGGTTTTAGATGGCAACGGTAAACATGGACAGGCTGCTTCAGGCCTGTGTGGAGCAGGGCGCATCGGATATACACATAACTGTTGGCAGACCGCCTATATTCAGGATACATGGTAGGCTTAGGTCCTTGGAGACCAAGGTCCTGGATCCTGACGACACGGTGGCCCTGATGAAGAGCATCACGCCGGAGAGGAACCAGCAGGAGCTTCAGGAGGAGGGGGGTACTGACTTTGGCTTTGCGTTCGGTGATGCGGCCAGGTTTAGGGTCTCGGTATTCAAGCAGAAGGGCAATGTGGCGATGGTCCTGCGGTTGATACCGAGCCGCATCATGAGCTTTGAGGAGATAGGTCTGCCCAAGATCGTCACTGCCTTGTGTCGTAGGCCTAGGGGATTGTTCCTGGTTACTGGGCCTACAGGTAGCGGCAAGACCACCACCTTGGCCACGATGATCAACTACATCAATGAGAACGTGGATAGGCACATCGTGACCATAGAAGACCCGATCGAATACTATCACACGCACAAAAAGTCGATCATCAACCAGAGGGAGGTCGGGGTAGATGTGCCCAGCTTCAATGAGGCCCTCAGAAGGGTCCTGCGTATGGACCCAGATGTGATACTGGTCGGCGAGCTCCGCGACCTGGAGACCATAGAGGCGGCCATCAGGGCCGCAGAGACCGGCCACCTGGTCTTCAGTACCCTGCATACAACAAGTGCAGCTGGTACTATTACGCGTATCATAGACGTGTTCCCTGTCAACCAGCAGGATCAGATCAGGGTGCAGTTGAGCAGCAATCTTATTGCGGTGCTGTCGCAGGCCCTATGTCCACTGGCCACAGGCAAGGGCAGGATCGCAGCATATGAGTTTATGGTGGTGACCCCAGCCATTGCCAACCTGATCCGGGAGAACAAGACGTACCGGATAGACTCTAGCATACAGACCGGCAAGAAGCTGGGCATGCAGCTGTTGGATGAGCACCTCTGGCAGCTTTTTGACCAGGGGAAGATCACCTTGGAGGAGATGCTGGACAAGGCCAGGCAACCCGGGGCACTCTACGACAAGGCCAGGGCAAAGGTGGCCACTAAGGCAAAGGTCAAGGCTGGGGTCAAGACCGGCCTTGAGAAGGAGCTGGAGGATATCGGACCTGTCCTGCGGACTTAGACCTACCCACACAGGCGGATTAGGTACTGCGGATAGGTAGTCTCGGGCGTACTATATACTAAGTGTCCTTTTGCTAATTACCGTTATGTCCGAGGTTTGCTGCGTTACAATAGTATAGGAACAGGTGTGTTATGGCCGTAGACACCAATACAATGAGGCTACCGCCGATCGAACAGCTAAAGGCCAGGCCAGTCGGGAGGGTCTTGATAAAGATGGGCCTGGTCTCCAGGGAGCAGGTCCACGAATGCCTGCGGATCCAGAAGGAGAAAAGAGGGGTAAAGATCGGTCAGGTGATGGTGGAAAAGGGGTTAATCACCGCCGAGCAGCTCCAGATAGCCCTGGCAGCCCAAAGGGGTATTGAGTATGTCAATATAGATGGGATGATGATCCCCCCTGATGCCCTAGACAAGGTACCTGCCCAGATGGCCAGAAGCTATCGAGTGCTACCCCTTTCGTTTAGTGCTGGGGCGAATGAATTGACCATAGCCATAGACACTGCCGAGAACTTTAAGGCCATAGATGATATCCAGACCCTGACAGGGTTGAAGATAAAGGCAAAGATCACCGACCCTGGCTCCTTGGACAAGGCCTTGAATCGGTTCTATCCCGAAAAGGCCGCGGAGGACAACATAAAGGACCTCATAGCCGAGATCCAGGGTGATCAATTCCTGGCAGAGTTCGAGGGCCGCAACCAAAGTATAGACCTTGAGGACCTAAAGGAGCTGTCCGAGTCCAACCCGGTCAAGAAGCTATTAAACCTGGTGCTGCTGCAGGCCATCAGGGACAAGGCATCTGACATACACTTTGAGCCATTCGAGAATGAGTACCGCATGAGGTACCGTATCGACGGCGTGCTCTACGAGATGGTGCCTCCACCAAAGTACATCGCTGCTGCCCTCAGCTCCAGGATAAAGGTCATGGCCAACCTAGACATCGCAGAGCGGAGGCTGCCACAGGACGGCCGTATCTCCTTGACAGTAGGGGGCAAGCCTGTTGACCTGCGTGTCAGCGTGTTGCCGACCATGTTTGGCGAGAGTGTGGTACTGCGTATCTTGGACCGCTCTCAGGTCAGTTTCGATCTTGAAAAGTTGGGCTTCAGGCCTGAAGAGCTTGAGACATTCCAGCGTCTTATCCGTAAGCCCAATGGGATCATCATTGTCACAGGTCCTACCGGTTGCGGAAAGACGACCACACTTTATTCTGCACTGAGTGCCCTTAACGACATAGAGACCAAGATCATCACTACCGAGGACCCGGTTGAGTACGATCTAGACGGGGTCATCCAGGTACAGATCCGATCGGACATAGGCCTGACCTTCGCAAGATGTCTCAGATCCATCCTGCGTCAGGACCCAGATATAGTGCTGGTGGGGGAGATTCGAGACCTGGAGACGGCCAGGATCGCGGCCCAGGCCTCGCTGACAGGCCACCTGGTCTTTACCACATTGCACACAAACGATGCCCCAAGTTCGATCGCGCGTCTGCTGGACCTTGGTGTAGAGCCCTACCTGCTGACCGCCACATTGGAAGGCGTGGTTGCCCAGAGGCTTGTAAGGCGGATATGTACCTTCTGCAAGACCGAATACGAGCCCACGGATGACCAGTTGTTTGAGCTGCAGCTTACAAGGGATCAGATCAAGGGCAGAAAGTTCTATTATGGCCGCGGGTGTTCCAGGTGCAACAACACCGGTTACAAGGGGAGGATCGCGATCTTTGAGATCATGGTGCTCAATGACGAGATCAGGAGCCTGATCATGGAGAAGGCCTCCACAAACGTCTTGCGGGTAGCCGCACAGAAGGCGGGGATGAGGCTCCTGAGGGAGAATGGCCTTGCAGCCATATATGACGGCATAACGACTATAGACGAGGTCGTTAGGGAAACGATTATTGAGGGTTGATCATGCCTGTATTCGAGTACATCGCACTGGATTCAAAGGGGGCGGAGGTCAGGTCAGAGATAGAGGCCCTGACGGATAAGGACGCGATCACCAAGATCCGGAGCCTGGGTTATTTCCCTACCAAGGTTCAGCCCAAAGGTGCTGCCAAGGCCGCCCCTGCCAGGGCAGCGGCAAGGCCCAGGGCAAGACGTGGTGCCAATGCCAGGGTAAGTGTTAGATTGATCACCGAGTTCTGCAGGCAGCTATCCACATTGCAGGACGCGGGTCTGCCACTGTTGCGGTCGCTGCGGATACTAGAGGAGCAGCAAAGGCGGGGGAGCTTCAAGAGGATCATAGGTTATGTGGCAGATGATATTGAGGGGGGTTCTACCCTGTCTGAGGCATTGGCAAAGTACCCTAGGGCATTTGACAGATTGATGGTCAGCATGGTTGCTGCAGGTGAGGCAGGGGGTGTCTTGGATCTGATCTTGGCCAGGATAGCAGATTTCAAGGAAAAGAGCCTAAAGCTCAAGGGGCGTGTAAAGGGGGCATTGGTATATCCTGTGGTGGTGTTGACTGCGGCCTTCCTGATCGTTTTGGGCCTGATGAAGTTCGTGATACCTCAGTTCCAGACCGTGCTCACCGAGATGGTTGGAGGCCAGCTCAATCCAATCACCACCGCCGTATTGGCGATCAGTGCGTGGATTGCCAGTGGCAGGGGGCTTGTAGTCCTGCTAGCGATACCATTTATCATCATCGTCACACTCAAGGTCCTGAAAAAGTTTAGGCCAACCAAGTACGTCCTGGATGCGATCACACTTAGCCTCCCTGTAGTTGGCCAGTTAGCTGGCAAGATAGTGGTCTCCAGGTGGACAAGGACGCTCGGCACACTCATTGGTGCAGGTGTCCCGATCCTGGACGCCATAAATGTCACGCGTGAGACTGCAGGAAATGAGGTATACGCAGCCTTATTGACCAAGATCCACAACTCAATCCGGCAGGGAGATACATTCGCCGGTCCCTTACGCCAGTCCAGGGTCATAGACGGGATCGTGGCCAACATGGTGGCAGTAGGCGAAGAGACAGGTGAGCTAGACAAGATGCTCCTAAAGGTTGCCGACAATTACGATGAGCAGGTGGACGTGCTGGTGGGGGCGATGATGTCCTTACTGGAGCCAGTCCTGATCATATTCTTGGGTGGAACCGTCGGTGTAGTAGTACTTGCGGTCTTCTTACCCATGATACAGGTTATTCAAGGTTTGAGCAGTACCTCTGGAGGATAGTACTAGTGCCAAGATTGCAGATTAACAAGGAGACGCCCATGAAAGATCTCAGACAAGTTAGACCATCTCTTAAGGCCTTCACGATCATAGAACTGCTGACGGTGATGAGTATCATCGTGATCCTGATAGGCCTGCTGGTGCCAGCAGTCAACAATGTCAGAAAGTATGCCCTTGGTGTCAGGCAGCGTGCACAGCTAAAGGCCATCCAGGATGGGCTAGAGATGTTCCGCAATGACTTTGAGGACTACCCTGATTCAAGGGCAGTGGATGCCACAGGCCAGGCATATTATTGTGGGGCAATGAAGCTTTGCGAGGCCCTGATGGGGCAGGACCTGATGGGTTACCATCCAGGCTCTAGGTTCCTTGCCAGCTCCATATATCAGCCTGGTGGTGTCTATCGCCTGCCGGTGCCTGAGGATCAGAACCTCAAGCAGAGGAAGGGGCCATATTTGGAACCTGAGAAGGTCAGTGCCCACATGCTAATAGATATCTATCCGGCAACTGTCTTGGCAAGTAGCAGGTTCCGTCAGGGGCAGTACCCTACGGATCAGATGTTTGTACTTTGTGATGTGTATAAGCGAGCCGAGAACCTCAATGCAAGTAGTAATGAGACCAAGCTCGGTATGCCTGTGCTCTATTACAAGGCAGATCCAGCAGGGATCATCCATGATCCTAATGATCCGCGGCGGGGCAATACCTGGCCGGTTGAGACCAACAACAATGGTTTCATCTACAACTACACCGACAATATCGATATCCTGACCCTCGGCTTGCCATGGGTGGGTGCTGGTGCACGCAAGCCTCACAGGTTGGCCGATCCCTTGCTCTTCTATTCTGAGACCAGCAATCCACAGTACAACTTCTCTGGTTCAACCGTACGTGGTCCATACAGACGGGACACATTCCTGTTGATCTCTGCTGGATGGGATAGCGAGTTTGGCACAGGCGATGACGTGACCAACTACAAGTGGTAGTTGAGGTGTCTAGTGAGGTCTAGAGGCGTTACCTTAATAGAGATCCTGACCGTTGCGGCGATCATTGCCATCTTGGTGGGGATCTTGATCCCTGCCACGCAGATGGCCAGGAGGGCCGCCCTCAATGGCAAGCAGAAGATGCAGTTCGCCGCCATAGAGACCGCTCTGGTTGCGTTCAAGAACGATTATGGTGATTATCCTCCTTCTGACGCCTCTGTTGCGGCTGGTGGACGTGACTTCTATTGTGGGGCCCAGAAGCTGGCAGAGGCCTTGGTTGGCAGGGATATGATGGGGTTTGACCCCAACAGTGGCTGGTCCATGGACGATGGGGCATACAAGGCCACCACAGGCAGGCGTGACCTATATCTGGACCCAGACACGGCCAATGCCTATAGGTTGGGGGCAGGACCCGGCGTTGTGGGTTTGTTCGACCAGAATAGGCTCTGGAACCTGGCTGCAGCGAGTTTTGTGCTTTGTGACGCATTCCCGCAATATCAGATCGTGTATACAGAAGGGACCTCTACGCGGTATGTGCGTGTAGGCTCACCTATCCTTTATTTTAGGGCAAATCGCCTTGGCAGGACCAGTCAGGAGATCTACAACTTTGAGGACAACATGCAGATCATCCTGGCCAAGGAGAATATAGATGTGCTAAACCATGGCCGTTCGAGGATGAGCCCTTGGGGGCAGGACGCAAAGGACAGGGTGGCGGCGTTCTATGCATTCATCCGCGACCCGCGTGTACCAGTGGTAGACCTGATAAACAAACCTGGCGAGGGGCGTCCGTATCGAAGCGACTCTTACATACTGATATCTGCAGGTTACGATAGTATCTACGGAACTAGTGATGATGTGACCAACTTTGCCAGGATAGGCGGCCCTTAGTGGCTGGTATTGGATGGGTAGGGCTGTGTCCAGGGTTGCGGTCACACTTGTGGAGTTGTTGATGGTCCTTGCGATCCTGGTGATCCTGGCAGCAGTTGCAGGTATAGGCTTTTCAAGACTGGATACCTACCTCAAATGCCAGGCCACCAGGGGGCTGATGGTCATCCTAGATGGGGCCTTGGCAGAGTACGCACAGGAGGAAGGGGGCCTGCCAGATACTACACATGTGCAGGGGGGTACTACGGCCCGAAGCCAGTTCCTGATCAGATCATTGGAGGCGGTTCCGGCCAGTAGGGAGGTGTTGGACAGGGCAGATAAGCGTCTCTTCAAGGACCTCTGGCCCAAAGACAGTCCTGATGGACAGGTGGAGCTGTACGATCCCTGGCAGATGCCAGTGGATTACAACTACGTGCCGCCGGCCAGCCTGGCAGTCTTGAGGTCTGCAGGTCCGGACCGTTTGTATATGACCAGCGATGACATCACAAACAGATAGGCTGGATCTAGGAGAGGTTATGAAGCCAACTAGATCAGGTCTGACACTAGTGGAGTTGCTGGTGGTGGTCGCCATTATTGCAGCCCTGATCGGACTGGGTCTGCCTGCCATGAGGGCAGTGGTTAGGTCGTTCCAGTCAGAGGATTCTGCAATGATCTTGGTGCAGACCTCTCTCAATACTGCAAGGGCCATGGCCATGGGTCAGCAGCGGTACATAGGGATTCGGTTCCAGATGGCCAATTGTCCGCCTCGCAGCCCACTTGAGGCAGCCCAGTACATGGTCTTCATTACCTACAGCCCTGATGCTGACCTTGCCTCTAGATTCAGGGCCGTTAGGGGGGTAAACCCAATACCCTTGCCTGAAGGGGTTGGTGTGATGGACCTGGCCTTTGCAGGGGCACTTGTCGGAAGACAAGGCCAGGTCAGGTATCCTGAGTGGGATGATAAGGCCCTGTTGGATCTCAATGTCTTAAGGGATGTGGGCACGTTCTCCATCGTGTTTGGTCCTTCAGGGATACTTGCTCACAAGGAGGTTTGCGTCAGGGATGATAGCGATGTCTTCAACAAACTGGCCAGCGTACAGAAGGGCCTAGGGATGTTCGTGCAGGATGACCCAGAGGCCAAGCCCCTTGGGCTTGCAAAGGAAGATAGCAGGGATGCACTGGTGATATTCGACAGGGTGGCCTTCAATCAGGCTTGGCAGCGGGGCAGGCCTATGACTGAGTATCTAGGTAGGGTCTTGCAGAAGGCCTATTATGTCAACCCTTATTCTGGTGAGCTGGTCAAGGGTAGGTGAGGGGTGTGACTGCACATAGGCATACAGGCTTCTCGTTGACCGAGGTCCTATTGGCAGTGGCCACAGTAGCGGTGGGCATGCTTTTCATAGGTGGGGCCTTTGTACTTGGGATCCATTATGCTGCCTATGCAACAGAGCAGACACTGGGTGCAGCGGTGGCCAAAGAGGCGGTATCTGTGGCCCTGTTGCATGGGATATACAGGCCTGACCTTCTTTCTTCTGACCGCCAGTTACCATATACCCAAGACCATTCCGGCAGGGTGATATCCGATGATGACCGATTGTATCCTTCAATCTCGCAACTTGGGGTCCAGCAACGCCAGTACTATTGGCAGGCGTTGTGTAGGAGTGATCCTGCTGACCCCTATTCTGTATTGCTGACCATATTCGTCTGCAGGACACCTCAGGATCAAACAGACCTGCCTGATCCAGTGTTAATCCGTCTTACAAACTTCGGCAAGGGTCTGATACCCGACCAACCAGGGTATGTGTATGATGGAGGCCTGCTGGTCAGGGACAATGATGGCCTGATCTGTCGTGCCAGACGCTTGTCTGACCAGGCAAAGGACCTTTTTGTACTAAAGGTTGGCTCGCATACCGAGCAGGTACCAGGTGAGTACTGGGTAATCAGGCCTCCAAAGGGCAAGGGCAGGGATCCGACGCTGGCCGTATACCAGACCAGATTGACACTTGCATACCCTACTTGGCAGGCAGGCAGCGGTGCTGGTGGAGGGGGATAATGCCTGGCAGGGGCAAGAGTGGGCTTTCGCTTGTTGAGCTGCTTGTGGCCATCGGCCTGCTGGCCATGCTGATAGTCATGGCAGGGGCCGTGTTTCGGATTGCAGTCCAGACCACCAGGATTGCCAGGGCAAATGCAGAGATCCTGCAACGGTTGCGTGTGATCACCCTGCAATTGGATGCCGACCTAGGCGGATTGTACAAGCACGGCGAGGTGTTCATCGCCTATGTTGCGCGCAAGGAGCCAAATGCGGTTGGCAATTATGCCAGAATGGATCGGATGATGTTCTTTTCCACTGGGACGTTTAGATCAACAGGACCAGGCGGTTCAAGTGCTATTAACGGCCAGGTGGCCAGGGTAGGTTACTTCCTTTCTAGGAGGGCCGGTGGTTCTGGCACGCTGATCAGGTTCAGGCACATACTGACAGCCGAGCCTTCGCTTGGGCCTGTCCTAGATCCGAATACTGCCACAGACCCAAGGCCCTGGCAGGATTGGGCCAGGGATCCTCAACATCAATATGATCGCATGACCATACAGCAATGGGCACAGATGCCTTATGCCTCCAAGAGGGCTGCCATAATCGGCATGATGGGTGTGGATATAGAATCAGGTCTTGTGGACCATCAATTCGGACCGCACGTGGATCCAGCAGATCCCTGCTCCAGGGAGCTTGTGTTGAGTGATCTGGTCAGTCACTTCCAGGTTCAGGCCTGGTCAGACAGGCTAAACAGGTGGGTACCGGATATAGATCCAGATGGCAATGGGGCCCTATCTGACAGCGATCTATTGGTATCAGGGGGTGTCTTGGAGGAGGATAAGGCCGCATTTGTCCTGTGGTCATCTGGGGCTGCAAACAAGGTCTCTTTCGGCCCTGGTCTTGCAGGTCTAAAGGATCCGGGGACGCAATTCCTCGATGTGCCAGGGCTTGGAAGGGCATTCAAGTTCACCATCACCATCCATGATTCTAAAGGCCTTATCAAGGGTGGAAGGACATTTACCTATGTTGTATACTTTGGGAGCTAAACTGAGCTGATGTCTGTAAACAAGACAGGTTCGGCGTTGATCCTGACGGTGGTGTTGACCAGCCTGTTGGCGGTGATCGGGGTCCTGTTTGCACTGCTGTCAAGACTGGATCGCATGGCCGCTACTGCAACGATCCAGGATAGGCAACTTGACCTGGCCACAGAGGCGGTGCTCGGTCTTCTGGGCAGGCAGCTAGTCCTAGATCTGCCTGGCATCGGACAGAACGTTGAGTACTATGATTATCCAGATCAGAATGACCCATTTCTTGCCAGCCTGGAACCTTATCTTCTGGCAGATGGAACCGCAGCCTGGGGTCAGATCAGCGACCTGACTGGTTACATGAGGGCCAATGGTTGGACCACACAGGATGTGCCGATCAGTCTAGACCCTCCCGCTTCTGGTCCAAACAAGGACCTGCTGATGGCATACCAGCCTGAGTACAGGCCTATTGCGATCGATCCCTGCAGCGGGCAGTTGTTGGAGCAGGTTGCCGATGCAGACGGGGATGGCATCGCTGACGGAAAATGGGTGCCTTTGGAGGGGGTGCATACCTCTGATGGTAGGCGTGTGTACCTTGCAGCCAGGGTCATAGACAATGGGGCTATGCTGAATGTGAACACTGCCTATAGGTTTGACCCCAATGACCCATGCCTTTGCGATGGTTTCCACCAGATGCAGATCGATTTGGTTGCACTTGCTCAAAGGGGTAGCAACGGCGGACCTCTTGCTGCCAGCAGTGCCCTGTTAGCAGCAAGGAGCCCACGTCAACCTGATTGGAGGGCTTACCTGCAGGAGGTGGTCTGGAATCCCGGTGTGGTTCCTGCCGATTATGCCCCATTTGATATCTGCGATGAACTGAGGCTCAGGTATCGCTACATCCTCAATTACAACAGGGCACCTGCCAGGATAGAGATGTTTTGGCGTAAGGCCTTTGAAGGTGGACCGGCGGTGCCCATTGGTACTGATACCTATTACCTGAATGATTGGCTGACGTTGGTCGGGCTCAGGCCACCTCAGGCCAGCCCAGCGAGGCTTTACGATTATCGGCATATCTGCACGACCTTCAGTGCAGATGCCCCCATAGATCCTTGTGGCCTACCTCAGGTGGACCTGAACCTAGCAGATGCAAATGCCTTATTTGCCACTTTCGTGAGGGCAGGGCTGGATCTGCCGGTAGCTGCCCAACTGGCGGTAAACCTCTTTGATCTTGTTGATGCTGATAGCAACTCCACAGGCCTCCAGCCTCTTGGCTCTGCTGTTACATACTGGGGCCTAGAACCAAACCCATTCATAAGACAGATAGGCTTTGTTATCTCATCGGTAGATCCGACGAGACTGGCCAACAATGAGTTTATTGTTGAGCTATATAATCCTTTTACCACCCCGATAAGCCTAGATGGTTGTCTGCTTGCATTGATAGGGAAGAAGGGTGGTAGGGCAGAGGTAGCCCTTTCTGGCACGATAGGACCGAGCCAGTATGTCACTATCAGGTCCAAGGATCCCAATAATATCAATCTAGTCCTTGCCCTTTACGAGCAATCGAGTGCAGGTGGTTTTCAGATCCGTCAGACATATGACATCTATCTGGTCCGCAGGCAGGGCAGGGTCCAGATACCGTTGGATCGGCAGGTTACAGAGGATAGATGGTTTGACTGGAATCAGGTCAAGGGCCAGCCACAATACTATGCCAGACCAGATGCCAGATGGAACATCATATATCAGCAGATGTACTTTGTTGGCCAGACGCCACTGCCAAGGACACCCCGCAAGAGGACAGATGACCCACAGACATGGGATTGGGTATACGCACGGGCTACCAGGCACAACTACAATCTGGTCAGCCCGCAGCAGATTTGGACATCAGGGAGGATGGGTCTATTGACGGTCGGCCAGATAAGCAGGCTGCTGCTGATCGGACCCAGGGTAGATGACATGGCAAGCACACTTGGCGAGCAGTTGGCCAATGAACCTGATGAGGCGTCCATCAGGCTTGACATAAGCAGGTATCCTGCTGATGCCATCTTCAGATATGTCAGGGTGTTATCTGGAAGGCAGTTCAACGTACCTGGTGGGGAAGGGCTGCCGATCAGGGGCAGGATAAACATCAACACCGCTGGACCATATGTGCTTAACAGATTGCCATATCTGGAATGGGCCGGCCGGAGGATCGGCTCGGACATCGGTCAGGCGATCGTAGATTACCGCAACAGCAATGGGGCATTTAGCAGTATTGCGCAATTGCTCAGGGTCCCGCAGATGCAGGGTATGGTGGGAATTGCCGAACAGGAAGATGGCGGTCCTGACCTGACACCTGATGGGATATACGATGATCTGGAGGCAAGAGATCTGTTATTCTCCAGGATCAGCAACCTGATCACGGTGCGCAGTGATATCTTTACCGCATATATCCTGATCAGGCTTGGGGAGGATGGCCCGCAGAGGCGGCTTATGGCGATCTTCGACCGCAGCCAGGTCAAGACCGCCTCGGATATGCCGCGATTGATCTTGCTGCATCGGGTTCCTGACCCCAGATAGCCCTAGCGATTCAAGATCTCTATGATCTGCCTGTGACAGGTCGGATTGGCCGCCAGGGTGGGGGTGATCTGGCCTTGGTACTGATCCAGGTCCATGGGCCAGATAGGTCTACCATTCCAACTGCTAACTATCGCCCCAGCCTGTTGAGCAATGAGGGTGCCAGCGGCGATGTCCCAGACCTTGGGCATACACAGGATGGCGGCAGCCATGGCCCCCTTTGCTACATATGCAAGGTGCAGTGCTGCACTACCGAGGTTGCGGAACCTGGTCCCGATCACGATCGGCTCGACCCAGCCTGGCAGGTTATTGCCTAAATGGCTGTCGAGTCCAACACAGACAAATGGGCCGATCGGTTCATCGTTAATCTGTATCGGTACTGCATTGCAGAGGGCCTGGCCTTGGGCAGTAGCGGTAAACATAAGATCCTGACATGGATCATACACAACCGCAACGACCGGCCTTCCCTTGAAGATAGCGGCTATGCTGACCGCAAAGATCGGTATACCCTTTGCGAAGTTCTGCGTCCCATCTATCGGGTCTATTGCCCACCAGACCTCTTGTCCCTCTAATGGTGGTACCTTCAGGAGGTTACCTGCTGGTCCCTCCTCTGCCACTATACCGTGGCCTGGGAAAGCGGCCCTGAGCTGTTCTATTATCAGGGCCTGGCACGCCATGTCGGCGTTGGTGACCAATTCCGTTGTACCCTTGACAGAGACCTCCAGGCTGGCCCTTGCCTTGATCGCATGGCTGGCAGCTGCCCTTGCGGCCTGCATGGCCACATTTAGCATTGCATCCATTGGTAGAAGGCTGTATTCCATAGCCCGAGCATCTTACAGACTAATGCATGGCGAACAAGACAAAACCGGTCTTGTCAGGTTGACCCCAAGACAGCGTCGTATTGCTGCCATCTGGTCCGTATGCGTGGTAGGGGCCTTTGGGCTCCTGCTTGCCGTGCAACTGATCGGCTGGGACGTAGGGGTCTGGTTTGGGCCTTGTGGATTCAAGCAGAGATACGGCCTTCCCTGCCCCACCTGCGGCATGACCACCGCTGTCTTGGCCTTTGCCCGTGGCAAGGTCCTGCATGCCTTTTCTATACAGCCTGCTGCTGCCATCTTGTCCATGTGCATACTGGCCAGCGGGGCATTGGCCGGCGTCGTTGCGGTAAGCGGGCTTATCCCTAGGTTGGTCTGGAAGACCTGGTCCATGGTCTGGCCCAGGGGTGTGATGGTTGCAGCACTATTGATAATCCTTGTTGTCTGGGTAATGGAGTTGTTGGCTATCTGGGTAGGTGGCTAGGCAGGCATGTGCCACCAATCTGGATCCTTCAGATAATCCTTCAGGCGTATCGCTGCATGGACACCATCTCCTACTGCGGTGGCAAGCTGCATGGCCGAACCCACACGGCAATCCCCTGCGACAAACACACCTGGCAGATCTGTGCATAAGGTCGCTGGGTCGCACCTGACCAGCCTATTATCGGTCAGACCAACGGAGCCTGCCAGAAAGCCCGTATTCGGTGTCATGCCCACAAAGATAAATACCCCATCGCAGGGATAATCCTGCTGGGAACCTGTAGTGAGGTTCTTTATCGTTACGGACTGGACCTTATCCTTTCCGTTTATTGAGGTCAAGATGCTATCATAGAGGATCACTAGGTTCGTGTCCTTCTGACCTACCTTTGCCAATAGCTCATCTACCAGGACCTTGTCTGCACGGAACTGGGATCTGCGGTGTACCAGGGTGACCTTCTTGCAGTACCTAGCCAAGACTAAGGCCTCCTCAACGGCAGTGTTGCCCCCACCTACGGCCACCACCTCCTTGCCCTTAAAGAAAGGTCCATCGCATGTCCCACAGTAGCTGACCCCCGCCCCTGCAGAGCGGAACCTATCCTCCCCAGGTACACCCAGTGTGCGGTATGTGCTGCCTACGGCAATGATCGCTGCCCTCGCCAGATAGGACTGGGCAGTGCAGGTTACGGTGACAAGACCATCGTCTGTGCGCCCTACCTTTGTGACCTCATTGCCGAGCTGGATCTGGCCCCCAAACCTTTGTACCTGGCCTTGCATGGTCTGGATCAGTGTCCAGCCATCGATACGGTCAATCCCAGGGTAGTTCTCGATCCTATCGGTGTTGACGATCTGACCACCTGGGGCGAATTTCTCGATGATGATCGTCTTGTAACCTGCCCGTGCTGCATATAAGCCTGCAGCCAGGCCTGCTGGTCCAGCCCCTATGATCGCCACGTCGAATATGTCGCCTGCCATCCTTTGCCCATCCTACAATGGCCCCCAGTTGGGCCCTAGGCAGAGGATAACAAGGCCTTATCCCCAGTCAATGATCATCTAGTGGGTCAGTACCACCTGGCCTGTGGCCTGGTAGATCTGTCCGGATGCCATCTGACCTTGTATAGTCAGTTGCACAAGTCCATCTTGTGGGATCGTATTAAGTATGTCATCCTCCCAGAATACCGCATAGACATATGTTACTAATCCGCCATCGGTGAACTCGGAGGCATCCTGGGCTATGGCATCGATCCAGTAAGGCTGGATCACTATGGGTACCGACATATCCAGATCCAGCAGGCCTACCTCTGGCAACCTGATGATCGCGATTACATACCTGGTCGTGTCCGTACGATTGACCTGGAACGGCCACAACCACATCTGGTATTGAGGGACCTGCAGGACCGTGATGACCACCGTATCCTCAGGGGAGTACTGGGTGCCATCGTGTACACGCAGGCGGATAGTATACGTGCCAACAGGTAGTTGTATGGTGGGCATCACACCTGATGCGTTGTATGTCTGGGTGCCTATGGTCCACGTCCACAAGTAAGTCAGTGGGCTTCCTTCTGGGTCATATGAGCCTGAGCCATCCAGTTGAACTGTTGCATAGCCGCCTGGGCCTGCAGTGACGGTCCTATCAGGGCCTGCATTGGCAACAGGGGGCTGATTTACCCCAGATCGGACGGTGATCCTTACGGAGTCAGGGCTGGAGTAGAGTGTGCCGTCGAAGACCGTAAGGTATATTGTATGGGTTCCCACAGGCAGTTGAATGGTGGGCGCAACGCCTGAGGCATGGTATGTCTGGGCACCTATGGTCCATGTCCAAGAATAGGTCAGGGGATCGCCATCCACATCGTACGAGCCAGAGCCATCTAATTGCACGTTTGCATAGCCGGTCTGGTCCGCAGTGACGGTCCTATCAGGGCCTGCATTTGCTACAGGCGGGTTCTGGCCGGGCACCTGGCTGCCGAATTCGTAGACGCCCATGTCAACGATAGGCGCCTGGCCCTTGCCGGCATCCGTGGTTGCAGGATCGTCAAACCTTCGGGCCTTCCCTGCCAGGTCGCTTAGGAGGTCTATCGGTAAGACCGTATTGTCGCCGGCATCTATGCAGGGCGACCCGGCTGACAGCGTTAATATGTCATCCTGGTTACCTAACACATTATCTGGTCCATCCCGATCCGTAAACATCGGGTTCGCAGATGTATTGCCGGCCCCTGGCCACCAGGCTTCGATGTCACTGTAGGTGGCCCTGATCTGGGAGCCGTCGTTGTTGTATATCTCTGATCCACCATCCCAAAGGATGCTGTTGACGATGACAAGGCTACTGGCCGTCCCTGGTGGCGAGGTGGAACTGCACGCAACGGCCTTTCCGCCAACGGCATTGTTTGAAGAAAAGGTGCAATTGATAACGTTTACTGTGGATGCACTGCAGGTGATCGCCCCTCCATAGTTGGCCGCACTATTGCCGTTGAATAGACAGTTTATGATGTTGGGGTCGCTCTCGTGGATATATATCGCACCTGCCTCATCATTGCTGCGATTGCCCACGAAGATGCAGTGAAGGGCCCGACAGGTCCCTGCCCAATTGGATATTGCTCCGCCAGCCTGACCGGTGCTGTTGCCTATGAAGCTGCAACGGGTGATGGTTGCAAAGGTGTCGTTGCTATTCTCGATGGCACCCCCTGTCAGGCGACTGGTGTTATCTATGAACGTGCAGTCCCTTATTACTGGACGGCCGCGGAGGTTGTGGATTGCCCCTCCTTCGCTGCCGCCATAGTTCTTCTGCAGGATGGTGCTGGTTATCAATGAGTAACTCTCCTCGTTAGCAATGGCACCACCCTTGCCTTGTTGCGCGACCAGATTGTGGGAGAGTGTACACTGCAGGATATTGGGGTCAGCGGCCAGGCTGAAGATACCGCCAGCCCGTTCTGATGCATAGTTGCCCGTTATGGTGCAGGATGTCAGATTCGGTCCACCCGTGTTCACAAGTATGGCCCCACCACGTTCGCTGGCCGCGCACCCACTGATGACACAATTGCGGATGGTTGGGGATGCCTGATTACAAAGAATGCCGCCGCCCCTCTTTGCGGTTGGGCCATTGGCGATGCCGCCAGTGATCACGAACCCATCCAACACGGCGGTGCTGTCTACAGATGTGGCGGTCACCACATTGTAACAGTTGTCCTGTCTGGTACTGTCCGTTAGTAGCAGGCCAACCGCTGTGTGATCTGCTGGATCCAAGACCCAGTCATCGCCATTGCGGTCCCCACTGAGTATGCTCTTGTAGACCGAAGGGTCCCGCTGATCCGGCTGCGGTGCACCATAGCCTGCATATCCGCCCAGCAAGGTCACTGCTGATTTGAGGGTAAAGGTTACTGAGCGATCGGTAGGGCCAGGTGCGGTCCGCAGATGAGGCTTGTACACACCCTGGCCGACCTTTATCACATCACCTGCCGTTGCCGTTGCCAAGGCGTCCTGTAGGTACCGATAAGCGTTTGTCCAGGAGCTGCCATTGTTTGCCCCTGGTGCATCGTCATCCACATATATGACCCTGGCCGATACCCAGGCGCTTGTAGAGCCCAAGAGCAACCCGACGATTAGCGTAGTTGTGAACCTGCCTCTTGCTGCCATGGTATTCCCCTTTCACGGCTTGTCTACGTCGTCTTCTTGCACTATCGTCCCATCGGGGCATCCAGATGAGTAGATATCCTAATGGTATCGTGACGGACCTATAAATAATACGTTACTGCCCTGATTTGGTCCAGCTAATCGAAATGACGTTAAAATGCGTAGTTTTGTCACACAAAATCTAATCAGCTTAGCTTGCCAAGCCGATAATCCTTTGCAGAAGGATCGTTGCTTAAGAAGGAGATCGCGATGCAGACGATCGTAGAACAGAGAAGAGATGTCCGCACTTCCCTTTCTTGGCCCGTTAGTGTATGGGTGCCCAAGGCCAACCGTTTCTTTAACGGTCAAAGCGCAAATATCAGCAAAGGCGGTGTGTTCATCAAGCTCCCTATGACCGCTCCTATCGTCCCTGGGACCATCGTGGAGATCAATTTCCCTCGCACTACTGCCCTTGCCAGGCAAAAGGGCCAGTATGCAAGGATAAAACAGGGCAAGGTGGTGAGGGTCGACAGGGAAGGCCTGCTGGATGAGGCCTCCATAGGGGTTGGCATCGCCTTCTTGGATCGTTAGAAACCGTAGGCTGTGGGTCGACGAGAAGGTCAGGGCCTGTGGCGTAGGGAGCCGCCACAGGCCCTGAGTCGTTGGGAGCATGCCAGCTGGCTTGTCAGTGGGGGGCATTGCGACTATCATCATGCCATGAAGCTCAGTTGGGCAACCCGGCTTACGATCATGAGGATACTCCTGGTCGTGCCATTTATTAGCTGCCTGCTGATGACCAATGATCCGGATCTTGGTCAAGTGGCGAGGGCCTACTTGAGGTATGCGGCAATGGCCATGTTCGTGGCCATGGCCGTCAGCGATGGATTGGATGGGTACCTGGCCAGGAGCAAGAGGCAGGTGACCAGGCTTGGGACCTTCCTGGACCCTGTGGCAGACAAGCTCCTGATAGATTCGGCCTGCGTATTATTGGCATCCAGGCATGGCCAGGTCCCCGGCTTTCCGGTCCCTGGTACCGTGGTGGTCCTCATCGTTGCCAAGGACGTCCTGCTGACGATCGGCTTTGCGATCGTATATCTGGTTAGTGGCAGGGCCTTTATTGAGCCTGTATGGATCGGCAAGGTCGCTACTGCCCTGCAACTGGTCATGGTGGCAGCGGTCCTTGTCGCACCTGAGCTTTCTGGCTTGATCCCAGGTTGGATCTGGGTGTTGAGGACACTTTGGTGGTCTGCTGCAGGGGCGGCGGTACTTGCCACGTTGGTCTATATCCGCAATGGCAGTAGGTTCTTGGAGGCCTATGAGGCACCTGGAACATCAAACTGAATCAGATAGAGAGGCAACAGGTTTTAGCGAGATCCCTGAGGTCCTTGAGGAGCTTCGGGCCGGCAGGATGATCGTGCTGGTAGATGCGGAGGATAGAGAGAATGAAGGAGACCTGGTCTGTGCAGCAGAGTTTGTCACCCCAGAGGTGATAAACTTCATGGCCAAGTATGGCAGGGGCCTGATATGCCTGCCTATGACCGAGCAGAGGTGTGATCAGCTAGGCCTGCATCCCCAGACCATCGATAATAGGTCGCTATTTCAGACCGCATTCACCGTCAGCATCGACGCTGCAGAAGGCATCACCACTGGGATATCTGCTGCTGATAGGGCAAGGACGATCCAGGTGGCCATTGCTGACAATGCAAGGCCCTCAGACCTTGTCAGGCCAGGCCATGTCTTCCCCCTGCGGGCGAGGGAAGGGGGGGTGCTGGTAAGGGCAGGCCAGACGGAAGGGGCCATAGACCTGATGAGGCTGGCGGGATTGAAGCCTGCTGCGGTGATCTGTGAGATCATGAACGACGATGGCTCCATGGCGCGTGTGCCGGAATTGATAAGGTTCTGCCGCCAGCATGGACTGAAGATGACCTCTATCGCCAGGCTGATCGAGTACAGGCTACAGAGAGAGACCTTCGTCAGGCGGGTCGAGACGGTACACCTTCCCACCGACTATGGTGATTTTAGACTTATTGCGTACGAAGGGGTCACCTCGAGTGAGCCTCATCTAGCACTATGCAAAGGGCCCGTAGGTGCACTAGATGCGGATGGCCGGCCTATCGTGCTGGATGAACCAGTACTGGTAAGGGTGCATTCTGAGTGCCTGACCGGCGATCTGTTTCATTCACAGAGGTGCGAGTGTGGCGCCCAGTTGGTCTGTGCGATGCAGATGATAGAGCAGGCAGGTGCTGGGGCGGTCATATACCTCCGACAGGAGGGCAGGGGTATTGGCCTGATCAATAAATTAAAGGCCTATAAGTTGCAGGAGGGCGGTCTGGATACGGTGGATGCCAATGTCCGACTTGGTCTGCCTGTAGACCGCAGGGACTATGGCATAGGGGCACAGATCTGCAGAGATCTGGGCATAAGGCAGGTCCGCATACTGACCAACAACCCAAAGAAGGTCAGCAGGCTAGAGGTGTATGGCATAAAGGTGGTTGAGCAGATACCGCTTCGCATCCCCCCAACCAAGCACAATATCCCGTATCTGCGGGCCAAGAAGTATCGGCTAGGCCACATGCTCGATGAGGACCTCTGATCTATGGCAGGTCTTTGGCGTTGGTGGTTTCGGCCTTTCGGTTGTCTGCTGGCGGCAGTAAGCGGATGTATGCCTGCTGGACAAGCTGGCAAGGTCAGCAATGGGCCGGCCTGGTGCCAGGGCTTCTTGCCTGCACGGATCGTCATAACCCCCCTGACAGAGCTGACAGGCCCTATCGATAAGGCTGGGAACCGGCAGGTCCGTGTGTATCTTCAGGTGCTTGATGAGTTTGGCAGCGAGATGAAGTTCCCTGGGGTCTTCAGGTTCGAACTCTATCAGATGATACGCCGCTCAGGCGAACCAAGGGGTGCAAGGCTGGCGGTATGGCCGGACTTCGACCTCAATGACCCTGCTGTGAACCATCGTTACTGGCAGGAGATGTTGCGGATGTACTGCTTCACCTTGGACCTCGCACTGGCATCTGAAGGGCCATTTGTGTTGGAATGTACGTTGCTGTGTCCGGATGGACGCAGGCTTAGTTCGCAGTACGTACTGGGGATATCCTAGTTGAGCTCCCGGAAAGATCTTGACTGCTGCCTACTGCTGGCCATAATCTGGCGACAATCCGTGCCATGAGGCCGGCAGCGTCGGTAATGTCGGGCAAAGAGATGATTAACGGCCAGCAGACAATCCTGGCATACAATAGGATGGTCCACGACCTCATGGGACCGCGTCGCTTGTAGGGAGGCAGATCATGGGCAAGGTGTTCTGGGCAAGACTATGGATCATGTCTGTATTGGTAGCAGGGATGTGTTCCTGCCAGATGTACAAGGAATCGTTCAAGAAGGAAGGTAAGGTGGGTATGGATATAAAAAAATCCGTCTTTGGCAAGACCCCAGATGGCAGACAGGTAGACCTGTATACCCTGACAAACTCCAAGGGTATTGAGGCAAGGATCATGACATTCGGTGGGACGGTCGTATCGCTGAAGGTGCCGGATAGGAACGGCAACCTAGGGGATATAGTACTTGGCCACGATAGTCTTGAGCCATATCTCCTGCCGGACCATAAAGGTAGCCCCTACTTCGGGTGCATCATAGGTCGGTACGGCAACCGTATCGGCAAGGCCAGGTTTACATTGGACGGCAAGATCTACGCACTTGCAACCAATGATGGTCCCAATCACCTCCATGGGGGCAGGGAGGGGTTTGACCGCAAGATTTGGAACGCAAGGCCGATAAGGGGCAAGGACTATGTTGCCCTTGAGCTGTCTTATACCAGTCCTGACATGGAGGAGGGCTATCCTGGAAACCTGAAGGTGAAGGTGACCTACACCCTGACCGAGCAGGATGAGCTGAGGATCGACTACGAGGCTACAACAGATAAGCCTACTATATGCAACCTGACCAACCATAACTACTACAACCTCACCTGCGGTAAGGGGGACATCCTGGACCATGAGTTGATGATCGTGGCAGACTACTTTACGCCTGTAGACGAAGGCTTGATACCAACTGGTGAGTTCCGCCCGGTGGAGGGCACACCGATGGACTTCAGGACCCCGAAGCCTATAGGGCGAGACATAAATGCCGACTATGATCAACGCAGGTTTGGCCGGGGCTATGACCACAATTGGGTCCTCAGGAGGCAAGGGCAGGGCCTGTCTTTGGCTGCAAGGTTGTATGAGCCAACATCTGGGCGTGTGATGGAGATATACACCACCGAGCCTGGCATCCAGTTCTATTCAGGTAACTTCTTGGATGGCTCGATCACTGGTAAAGGAGGTACGGTCTACAAACATAGGTGGGGTCTTTGTCTGGAGACCCAGCACTATCCAGATTCACCGAACAAGCCGGATTGGCCTAGTACGGTGTTGAGACCTGGTCAGGTGTATCGCACTACAACCGTGCACAGGTTCTCTACCCGTTAGGTCTGTTGGCAGCCCTGGCCTGACGAAAGGAAAGGAAGTGGACATGGAGACATTGTCGATCTTGGCTCAAGCTGCAGGACAAGTCGCGCCTGTGGCAGGATGGTCTACGCTGGATACGGTTATCATGCTGGGTTTCTTCATGTGCCTGGCAGGGATAATCGTGTGGGTCCTTTACCAGAAGGAGGAGACCTCTTCTGACTATTTCCTTGCAGGAAAGGGTGCAGGATGGGTCTCTATTGGCTCTTCGATCTTTGCATCCAATATCGGCTCTGAGCACTTGGTCGGCCTGGCAGGTGCAGGTTTTGCTAGCGGCCTGGCCATGGCCCACTGGGAGATGCATGCCTGGCTGATACTAGTCCTGGGCTGGGTCTTTGTGCCCTTCTATGACCGGATCAAGGTCTTCACCATGCCAGAATTCCTGGAGCGGCGGTTCAACCCTGCCTCTCGCTCCATCCTTTCGCTGATCTCATTGGTCAGCTATGTGCTTACCAAGGTGGCGGTCACGGTCTATTCAGGTGGTGTGGTCTTCGGGACGGTCTTTGGTATAGACCGGGTGCCGGACAATGTACCGCTCATAGGTGGCCTCGACATGTTCTGGGTCAGTGCAATAGGCCTAGTGGTAGTGACAGGCATCTACACGGTCCTGGGTGGAATGAAGGCGGTGATGTACACATCCGTGTTGCAGACACCGGTCCTGCTGATAGGCTCTATCGTGATACTGATCGTGGGCCTGGCAAAGGTAGGTGGTTGGGGCGAGGTTGAGAAGATTTGTGGTGCAAACTGTAACCTTATAAGGCCTGCAAGTGATCCGGAGTTCCCGTGGACCGGTGTCCTGTTTGGTTCCATGATCATAGGCTTTTGGTACTGGTGTACAGATCAGTACATAGTCCAGCGTGTACTATCTGCACCTGATCAGAAACAGGCCAGGAGGGGCTGCATATTGGCCGGCTACTTCAAGCTGCTGCCAGTATTCATCTTCATGATACCGGGCATGATCGCATTTGCCCTTTACAAGAAGGGCCTATTGGCCATGCCCATGACTGCCGCTGGTCAGCCTGATGCAGATAGGGCCTTCTCCAGTCTGGTTGCCAATCTCCTACCTATAGGGTTTAAGGGTATCGTTGTATGCGGGCTGTTGGCTGCCCTGATGAGTTCCTTGGCATCCCTATTCAACTCATCTGCAGCCCTGTTTATCGGCGATTTCTACAAGAAGCTCAGACCAAGCGTCAGCGAGCGGCACTTGGTCGTGGCTGGAAGGGTGGCCACCACCGTGATCGTGATACTGGGCATAGTCTGGATACCGGTGATGAAGGGCCTGGGCAATGTGCTATACAGATACCTTCAGGCAGTCCAAGGTCTGCTTGCACCTGCTATAGCTGCGGCCTTTGTCATGGGTGTATTCTGGAGGGGTAGTACACCTGCTGGCGGCCTGACCGGCCTAGCTTTGGGCTTCATCCTGGGGATGTATAGACTGGTCTTGAACGTCCTGATGGGCTCGCAGGCAGAGAGCATAGCCAGATTGACAGGCGAGGCACGGGCCCAGGCCTATACAGAGGCGTTGCAGAGATATGGCTGGCAGTTCCACATTGCCTCCGTTAACTGGCTACACTATACAGTAGGTCTTTTCATCCTCTGTATAGCAGTCACTGCTCTAGTAAGTGCATTTACCCGAAAGCCCAGCAGCGAGCAGCTGCGGTTTACCTATTGGGCTGCCAGTCCAGAGGAGAAGGCAGCCACCAGGGCCAGTTGGAATGCCTGGGATGTGATTCACACAGCGGTGATCCTGGGTGTGATCATTGCATTCTACTGCTACTTCTGGAAGCGATATTGAGGATAAAGGGGGTAGGAATATATGTCATATGCCATCGGCTTGGATTACGGAACCAACTCGGTAAGGTGCCTAGTAGTTGACACACGAAACGGCAGGGAACTTGGTACTGCCGTGTTTAACTACCCAACCGGCAAGATGGGGATCATCCTTGATAGGACGGACCATAACCTTGCCCGTCAGAATCCAGCAGATTACCTTAAAGGGCTGGAGGTGGTGATCAAGGAGGCCCTGGCCCAGGCAAAGAAGACCTACAAGAAGTTCTCTGCAGATCAGGTGGTCGGTATCGGTGTGGATACCACTGGTTCGACCCCGATACCAGTAGATGAGAATGGCAGGCCGCTTGCCATGCTCAAGCAGTTCAAGGGCAATCCAAATGCATATGCCTGGCTTTGGAAGGATCACACAGGTTATGCAGAGGCCGCAAAGATAACCGACCTTGCCAGGCAGGAACATCCAGAATACCTGGCCAAGTGCGGTGGGGTCTATTCATCTGAGTGGTTCTTTAGCAAGATCTGGCACTGCCTGAATGTGGACCGAAAGGTCTATGACGCTGCCTTCACATGGGTGGAACACGCAGATTGGATACCAGCGGTCCTAACCGGCACCGATCATCCTAGCAAGCTCAAACGCTGCCGTTGTGCGGCAGGGCACAAGGCCATGTTCAGTGATCAGTGGGGTGGCTACCCTGCCAGGGAATTCCTGGCAAAGCTGCATCCAGACCTGGGCAGGCTCAGGGATACATTGCCTGACAAGACCTACACCATAGACCAACAGGCTGGGCAGTTGACCAGTCAATGGGCCAAGCGATTGGGCCTACCAGAGGGCATACCTGTGGCCATTGGTGCATTTGATGCCCACCTTGGGGCCGTAGGTGCT
>JARYLO010000079.1 GCA_029907605.1 Sedimentisphaerales bacterium | reverse complement strand
AGGGGATCCTGACCTTATTGGACCAACGCAAGATCCCCACCATAGTTGTGATCAACAAGATAGACCTTGCCCCCAGTGCCACAGTACAGGACGTGCCCTCCAAGACCCAGGTAGTGCGTCTGTGTGCTGCGCAGGGCATCGGCATGGAGGCCCTCCATGAGGCCATCCTCAGGTCACTGCCTGATGGTTATCTCCAGGAGCCTCCACTCCTTGCTGACCTGGTCCAACCTGGCCAGATGGTCATACTTGTTGTCCCCATCGACAAGGCCGCCCCAAAGGGCAGGCTGATCCTCCCGCAGGTACAGGCCATCAGGGACCTGCTGGACCATCACCTTGGCTGCCTGGTGGCAAAGGATACAGAGCTAGCATGGGCGCTGATGCAATTGAAGACCGATCCTGGCCTTGTGGTAACCGATTCTCAGGCCCTAGCGTCTGTCTCCAAGATCGTACATGAGCGTATACCACTGACAAGCTTCTCAATCCTCTTTGCCCGCTACAAAGGCGATCTGATGGCCCTAGTCCAGGGTGCTATGGCCGTTGATGGGCTCAAACCAGGCGACCGTGTGCTTGTGGCAGAATCCTGCAGCCATCACCCTGTGCAAGACGATATAGGCACGGTCAAGATCCCAAGATGGCTCAACCACCATGTAGGGGGCCAGTTGCGCTTCCAGACCGCACACGGACATGATTTCCCTGAGGACCTGCGCCAATACAGGCTGGTCATCCAATGCGGCGGGTGCATGACCAATCGCCGAGAGGTCCTCAGCAGGATCTTCCGGGCACAGCAACAGGCTGTCCCAATCACCAACTACGGCCTGCTGATCGCCAAGAGCCTGGGCCTATTGGAAAGGGTATTGCAGCCCTTTCCAGAGGCATTGGCATTCTACAAGGAAAACAGCAAGTGACCACTGGGCGATGCAGGACTCGAACCTGCGACCTCCTGCGTGTAAGGCAGGCGCTCTAGCCAATTGAGCTAATCGCCCTATGCCAAGAAGATAAGGCAGCAGTACCCATTGCGTCAAGGATGGAGATGGATTATCATTGGCTTTGCAGGGGTGACGTGGAAGTACTAGCGGCGATACAAGCTCGGTATTCATGCAGGGCCTATCAGCCCAGGCCAATAGAACAAGACAAGCTCACTAGGCTGCTGGAGGCCGCAAGACTGGCCCCATCGGCCAGGAATCTCCAAGACTGGCGGTTCGTGATAGTGACTGCCCAGCAGGCCAAACATGCCTTAGCACAGGCTGCAAACAACCAGATGTTCATAGCCGATGCAGGCGCGATCATTGTGGCATGCAGTGTCAGTAGGCACGTGATGCGGTGCGGGCAGGCGGTCGGTCCTATCGACGTGGCGATCGCCCTTGAGCACATATGCCTTGAGGCAACCGAGCTCGGCCTTGCCACTTGCTGGATCGGATCATTCTGGCCAGACAAGGTAAGGCCGATAGTTGGTATCCCAGAGGACGTGCAGATCATAGAGCTGCTGGCAGTAGGCTATCCTGCAGATCAACCCAAGCCCAAGCAAAGGTTGGACCTCAGACAGATCGCCTGCCTGGAAAGATGGTCATTCAAGCCCGGCAAGACCTGATGAAATGGCGCAAGAAACAGACACTTTCTGCTTGCAAATAGTGGCCTTCTAGGTATAATACACGTGTATTCTGCAGATGGAATTGCAGGCACCAGGACAATGGATTGTCCAAGGCACACCTGACCGATCAAATAGGCCTTGGCAACCTGCCTGAGTTGGTTTTGGATCGCTATTAATATTAGGCACTATGCCCTGACAAGGAAGTTTGGGTCGATGTGTAAGGAGGCCAAGAATGAAATGGATTTCTGTCCTGGCCCTGGTCATCTTCATGGCAAGCCTTGCAAGCGGATATAGCAGCGGTTGTTCTAGTTGCAGGATTAGGTACTCACCGTATGCCTTCGGATATGGCAGTCTGGGTCTGGTCCCAGAGTGCCTGCGGACCAGTCCATATGCCTTCGGCAATGGATATCCTAGCGGCCTGGTACCTGTAACGGTTAGGTACAGTCCATATGCATTGACCACCCGCACCACAGGTCTGATAAGCGATCTGGGCTGGGCCTGCTGGGATTGCTGGTACTGGCCGCAGATCCTGGGCAGACCTGTGTGCGAGGACCAGCACAAGACATATCAGCAAGGCACTCAGGATATGCAGATCGGCAAGACTCAGCTCCCATATGCATTGCAAGGGCCGGTGTATGCATATCCTAGCCCAAAGAAGGCTGACCAAGGTCATGTAGATCAGGCCAGGTTGATTGTCGAATACCTCAAGCAAACTCTGCCGGACCGATTCAGGATAAGCCGTATCGTGTCGATAGATAACCAGATCGTCAGCTTTGATATCCTGATCGAGGATAAGAACCTGTTGATCAAGTACTGGAATAACCAAAAGATCCAGGACCTCCG
This sequence comes from Sedimentisphaerales bacterium, assembly GCA_029907605.1. Lineage (GTDB taxonomy): Bacteria > Planctomycetota > Phycisphaerae > Sedimentisphaerales > Anaerobacaceae > DTPU01. Next base: position 10,171 of record JARYLO010000079.1, on the reverse strand, counting down.
CCTCAAGGCCGACTTCAGATTAAAGGCCTGGAAGAACTACCTTGTAAACTGGCTTGCATTCAAACGCGATTTTGAGGCAGGTGGTGGGACAATACACCATGTGGCTTGCGATGATAACTACCAGTTACTTAGTGATCTGTCCCGATACATAAGAGGCTGATAGATCAGACTACCCTTTTCCCTTTCTCAACAGCGCCAGGGTCCCGCACGGGCCCTGGTGTGTTTATGGACCTGGGAGGTCCAAAGATCTGGATGAGGGTCCTACTGACAGATGCTATGGCCTCTTGTGCCTGTGGAGATATAGGCTCTCCCAGACCAAGATAGGCAGGTTGTATTGCCAACAAGAATACCTTCACCTTCATCACAGACCTGATCAGATTAATAAACAGGGCTATTGAACAGCAATCCCGCAACCACTGAGGTCTTCTGGTCCGAGGACCATTACTGAGCCTGGGGCAAGGCCCAGGTCTACGGCATCGATCAGAATGACATTCTGGGGCCTTGACCTCAGTATCGGACCTATGAAGTTCTCAGGCACTGGCCCGGCATCTATCACCTCTGTATGGACCTGACCAGCTATCCTCGCACAGATCTCTGGTCCAAGCCCGTCATCTGCCCGCAGCCGTTGGCCCACTCCTAAGATAATAGTCCTCTGGCCAGATAAGGAACCCAGCAGATCCATCCCCCAGATCTGGCCTTCTAGAAGCTGATGTTCAACTGATACCTGCATCTGGGACAGAGGACCTGAACGAAATCGCCTATCTCCACCTGCTGGTCCTGGCGTACAGGGCCTCTTGCTAGGCCCCCGAGGACATCGGCTCCACTAGCCAATAGCAAGGTCGGATTGGAATAGGCCAAGGGGCCAAGCCTCCGACAAAGCCAGATGATGTGCTTCTTGGTGCCCACAACCGCCCCACACCGCTGGCATAAGACCAACCCAAATGTATGTTCCTCAGACATGACAGATCTGTCAAGGCCAGCCAGGTCCCACTGTCTTGAGAGCTTTATCCCCTCACTAGTGGTGCAGTTCTCGCTGCAATTTCCGCAGAATATGCACCTATCCCACCTCAGCGTCAGCCTGCGGAATGGCGGCCGGGCATTTAGGTCCTCGACCAAAGTCAGGGCCTCGGTAGGACAGGCATTGACGCATGCCCCACAGCCGATGCACTTGTCAGTATCGAATTCTGGCTTGCCGCGATATCTCTCCGGCACATCTACAGGGCAGGCAGGAAAACGCGTGGTATACCTCCTGCCAAATATGGCACCAATAGCCTCGCCAAGCTCTCTTATCTTCGGAAGCCTCAAGATTCCACCTCCTTACCACTTGGCCCATCCTGGCCATACTGATCAACGATGCTCCCAGGCCAAAGCTTGATACCTGCAGCATATGCACCCTTGGCTATCGCATGGGCTGCAGTTGGGGATGTTATCAGGATAAAGATGGCACAAACCAAGGCCTTGGCCGAAGTGGGTCCTGTGTTACTAACCAAACCTACCCCTAGCAACAATAGCAGCGTCCCAAGTGTAACACACTTGGTCGCAGCTTAAAGGCGGTTATATACATCTGGGAAGCGCACTAGACCGACGCAACCGAAGATGTCAAACAACACGCCAATAACTATACAGATATTGCCAATCATCTCACTCATCAAATCCCCTCCCTTCCAAGAACTTTGCCAGGGCAAGGGTACCAATAAAGCTCAACAATGCCCATGCAAGGGCAATGTTCATATAGAAGTCCTTTCCTGTCTGCAGGCCAAGCAGCCCACAAAAGCATACCAGTATTACCCCAAGTATGTCTATGGCCACGGTCCTGTCAGGGGCGTTAGGACCCCGGCCTATCCGATAAAGGCACATAAAACAACAGGCACACAGACCCAAGAATGCTGTCTCGATCATAAGAGACCTATTCCAATATCCGTTTTATGTAACGCTCAAACTTACCGGCAATCATCTCAGTAGCTGAGGTCAGCTCTGCAGACCTGACATTTATCCAATGGATATACAGGTAACCATCTGGAGTGATATCTACCGTCATGGTTCCAGGCGTCAGCGTAATACAGTTTGCTAGTGCAGTAATGGCTGCATTAGTCTTTAGGTTAGTCTTTATCTTCACTATCCCAGGCCTTATTGGCATGGCAGGATGAAGTGCCCCGTAGACTACATCCAGATTGGGCTTGACCACATAATAGAAGAAGACCACAAGGAAGACCAGCAGCCAGAATATCCGTACTGGCGAAAACAACATATGATGGCCAGCAGGCAGCAATTCATGGAATAGCAGCGAGGCTATGGCTGATGCGATCAGTCCGGCAACAACCACCTGAAGATCGATCCTTCCTGCAACAAATGGCCAACTTATCAAGACCCATACACAAAAGGCAATAATGAAGTATGTCAATCGCCTCATATCTAGCCCTCCAACAGACCCAACCTTGCCAGTCTAGCCAGATACTGACTGACACCGCCTGTAAGTACATCCACAGCAGGTTCCAAGACCGCACTGCGGAGCTGCGGCAGTACAAGTAACAGGCCCATCCCAAGCGTGATCACCGTCAAGCCTATCAGGACAACCCGCATGGTCCCATGGGTCTCGTCGACCGAAGAAACCGCCGCCGGCATGGCGCCCAGGAATACATATCTGTGCAACCTTAGGTACATGATCAATGTACAGACTGCAACTGCCACCATAACGGCCGCCAACCAAAAGAACCTGGCCTGGATTGCAGCCACTACCAGTACCAATTTGCTCCAGAACCCAGCAAATGGGAATATCCCTGCGATCGATGCAGATCCAACCAGACACGCCACCCTGGGATAGGCATCCTTTCTGCAAGCCCTCCGAGTTCGTCCATCTGTCTGGTGCCTGTGGCCATCTCGATCGAACCACTGGTCAAGAATAGCAAGGCCTTATATACGGCATGATTTGCCAGGTGCAGCAGTGCCCCAAGCACGGCCCACTTGGCAAGGGATATGTGATCAACCCCTGCGCCCGCCAATAACGCAGCGAGCCCCAGACCTGCACAGATGTAGCCTACCTGGCTGATGCTGGAATAGGCCAGTAGCCTCTTGATGTCCCATTGGCCCATCCCAAGCAATGCGCCTGTCACCATGCTTGCAATGCCTAGTCCTATCAGTACCCAGCCTATCTGGCCCACAAGCCCAAAGACATTGAATAATATCCTTGCTAGGGCATAGACGCCCAATGTCTTTATCAATAGTCCAGAAAGCATCGCAGAGATTGGGGCTGGCGCTGCTGGATGGGCGTCTGGAAGCCAGGCGTGAAACGGGACCACCGCCGCCTTGATCCCAAACCCAGCTACGAATAGGACTAATGCAAAGGTCAGGCCATACGTCCAGCCAATAGACCCGATGGCCTTTGATACAAAGGCCATATTCAAGGCAGCAGTGTTCCCATAGACAAGGGCAATCGCTAAGAGTATCAAGGATGAACCCACACCACCAAGTACCATGTACTTGAACGAGGCCTCTAGCTGCTGGTCCTTGCAGCCGAACCCAACCAGTGCATAGGACGCAAGTGATGCCACCTCAAGGAAAACAAAAAGGTTGAACAGGTCCCTGGCTATGGTAGCCCTGATCAGGATGATTAGGGCCAGGACCTCCACCACTATCTGTGTGATGGCTATATCAGGTGCCTGAAGGATCAAGAATAGCAATGAGCCTATGAATCCTATGGCACTGACGCTTACTACCGAACCGAGCAGGTCCTTGGTCTCGATCGCGATGATCGCGGCCATGATCATGAATACCAACAGTACGTAAAAGAACACCATAAGACCTCACCAACCAGGGCTCAAAGCAACCAAGACCACTAGCAGCCCTATCACAACCCATGTCACATAGAATGGCAGGACCCCATTGTGTGCAAACCTCAACAGCCCTGTCAGCCCACCACAGATGGCCTGCCCAATCTTGTAAAGGTCGAACTGTCCCCTTTCCTGGGCCAGGTATAGGTCTCGCAGGACCGGCATAGAGCTGATGGTCTTATAGAAACCTGTGCCAGGGATCACCATACGATCGTTTGGCATCCTCTCTCCGCAGGTCCAACCAGGGGCATACCTCAAACCAGGCCCAAGCATCCCGATCGCAATAAACAATAGACCCACAGAAAGCCCCAACACCATCAGCCCTGTGCCCAGGAGACTATCCCAGGTGCCTATCAGCGCGGCAGTTGGCTCAGGCAGACCTAAGGCCGAGCCTATCCAGCCAGAGGCCACAAGCGGATAGAAGATACCTATGCCAAGGCACAATAAGGCGAGTACCAACATACTCACCGTCTGGGCGGCAGGCGGATCAGCAATAGGCCTTTGGCGTAGCTCGTCTGGCTGCCTGGATAGAAACACAGAATGCAATACCTTCACAAATGATGCCAGCGTCAGTGCGCTACTGAACAAGGCGATCACAAATCAGACCGGCCAAAGCTGACTGGCAAGGCCACCTTCCTTACCACCCATCTGTACTATGCCTTGATATATCATCCATTTGGACGCAAAGCCATTCAACGGGGGTATACCGGAGATAGCTAGGGCAGCCAGAATGCATGCGGCAAAGGTCAATGGCATCCGTCTACCAAGCCCTCCTAGGCGATCGAGTTGCGAGGTGCCAGCCCGCCGCTCCACTGCCCCAGCACACAAGAACAGGCATGGCTTGTATATGACATTATTGAGCATGTGGAAGACGCCACCAAGGATCCCCACTGGCGTCAATCTGGCTATACCAAGTATCATATAACCGACCTGGCTCACTGCATGGAAGGCAAGGAGCCTCTTGAGGTCGTGTTGCACCAGGGCCACCATCGCTGCCACAATCATGGTCGCAGATCCAAGGCATGCGAGGACCAGTTGCAGCCCGCCAGGACCTAAGGGAAGGATCTGCCTGACCAGTATCACCAATAGATAGATCCACAAGAGTTTGTCTATGCCAGCAGGTAGGAATGCCATGACCGAGGCATCAGAATATTGAGCACATGTGGGTAGCCACGTGTGAAGAGGTAATGCACCTGCCTTTGTAGTAGCAGCCAAGGTCACCAATAGGAAGCTGCACACGGAAAGCCATGACCTACCTGCAATGCTAATTTGTGCTATGGATGTGCTGTTTGTGCCTGCCCATATCAATGCTCCTGCAAGGACCAACGCACCATCGCCGATACCTGTCATGACGAATGCCTTTGTGGCAGCTACGCCAGATTGGCCGCCGCTGGCAATCAACAGATAAAGGCAGAATGTCACCACCTCCCAGAACACCAGTAGCTCGAATAGATCGCCACTTAAAAATACACCTGTTGCACCGCCAAGTGCTATCAACATAGATCCGTAGTATTCCATAGGCCGGGCCAGGGTGAACGATACCGCTGGTACTGTACAAGACCACCAGCAGACCTAAGGCCGCTGCGACAACTGCCATGAACCAACCAAGCCCTGTCATACGCAGGTCCAGTTGTAGATGTAATTGACCGACCTCTACAGCAGGCCCTGTAAAGCAGACCTCATTGGCCCTAGCCAATGACAATAAACCAACCAGGCCTCCGGCCATGACCAACAAGGCCAGGACCTTGGCCAGCCCTGTACACCGCCTGGGCAACAGTAGGATTGCCACCCCAGCCCCCATTGGCACAATCACCATCAATGGCAAAAGTACATTACTAGCCATCACACTGGATCCCTCCTGGCAGTGGCCTGCCCATCTGCCTTGCGATCTTGAAGGTCTTTTCCCTACTGAGCTGGAGGAGTCTATCGAAATCGAGTGCTATCTTGCCGGCATTGTCCACCACCGCCATTCGTTCAGTGCAACTGTAGCATGGGTCCACCGCTGCAAGGGTGATGGTCACGTCTGCAATATCTGCACCTATACATGAGGCCCTAAACAAAGGGACGTTCACATAGCTCGGGGCCCTTACCTTGTGAGGGACAGGCCTGTTTGCACCATCGCTCCTGACATAATGGAAGGTCTCACCCCTTGGTGCCTCTACATGCCCGAGTCCTTCCCCTGGAGGTATGTCCTTTACCTCAACGGCGATAGGCCCCCTCGGCAGCCTCCTGACCGCCTGCCTGACCATCTTTATGGATTCTAGGGTCTCCAAGAGCCTGACTACCGCCTTGGCAAATACGTCCCCTTGGGGCTGAGTGATCACCTTCCAGTCCAGCATAGGGTATGCTGCATAAGGGTCATCCCTTCTTACGTCTATATCAACACCACTTGTTCTAGCCGTAGGCCCTACCACCGCGTACCTTATCGCGTCCTCCTTAGTCAGCACGCCGATCCCTTTAAGCCTAGCATGCAGCACAGGGGCATCCAGCACTGCCTTGGTGAGCATCTCGGTCTTGTTCTCGATCAGGGCCAATTCCTGCAGTATCTTGGACTCCATCCCATCTGGTATGTCCTCCCTACAGCCGCCAACACGTACGTTGCCATAGTTATTTCTATTTCCAGTTATCTGCTCCAAGAGGTCCAGCACCGGTTCTCGATACCTCCATGTGCACATAAAGACCGTATCATAGCCTATGAAGTGGCCAGCAAGGCCAACCCATAGCAGGTGGCTGTGGATCCGCTCCAGCTCATTGATGATCGTGCTGACATAAAGGGCCCACTCTGGGACCTTCACCCCTGCCAACTCCTCGACCGCCTGCACGTAAGCTAGCGGGTGTGATGCAGAACTGATCCCACAGATCCTGGAGACCAGATATGGTATCTGATCGAACTGCAAGGTCTCACTGAGTTTTTCTATGCCCCTGTGGTTATATGAGATCCTGACCTGGATGTCCGTGACCTTCTCACCATCTCTGGTCAACTGGAAGAACTCCATCTCCTCCTGCAATGGATGCAAAGGGCCAACTGCAATGATAGAACTTGCGTTTTCCTTCATGGCTTGAAGTCCTTCCTTAGAGGATATACCCCCTCAGGCCAATCATCGGCCAGGATCAGCCGTTTTGGATTGGGATGCCCATCGAATCTTATACCTAACAGGTCTTGGATCTCCCGCTCTATCCACTCAGCAGTGGGCATGAAAGGGGCGATGGAATCTAGATGCGGATCTGACCTATCTGGTATGCAGACCCTCACTGTCACGAAGCTTCCGCTGCCATCATGGCAGAAGTGGTGTAGGACCTCGAAACAGCCCTCTGCATCGACCCCTGTTGATATCACAAACCGCAGACGGACCTGCTCAAACAGGAACCTGCAAACGGGCACCACATACTGGACAGGACAATCCACAAACCACCTTCTATCCCTTGCAGCCCTAATGGATCTGACCTTTTCCGCGACCGGCCTAAGCATCTGCTCTACATCAAGCACCATATCCCACCTATATCGCAGAAAGGGCCTTCACAACCCCAGATATGATCGCCTCTGCCTTTGGCGGGCAACCAGGCACATATGCGATGATTGCATCTGGGTCCAGACCCTTTATGGCCTGATCAACAGGGCCACTGACATGGTAGGCACCTTCAAAGATACCGCAGCCACATGCACATGCCCCTATTCAGAACATCACACAAGGCCTTGCCGTCTGCATATAGACCTCTTGGAGCCTCCTAATCGCCTGTCTTGTGCCAACACCGGTAACAAGTAGTGCATCCGCCTGTCTGGGCGAGCCAACGAGCCTTATCCCAAACAGCTCTACATCGAACCTAGGCGTCAAGAGGTCTACCACCTCTATGTCGCAGTTGTTACAGGCGCCCGCATTTACGTGGAAGACCCATACTGAACGCTTCAGTGACCACAATCTCCAACCCATGGATCCCCTATAACCATCCGATACTATAGACCTTGCCCAACCAGGCCAGTGTGACCGCCACAAGGAGCAACGGCGTACAAACAAACCAGAAAAACCGCATCGCCTGATCTATGCGCAGTCGCGGATTGGTATTCTTGACCAGGATCAACAGCACCCATATCAAGATCAGCTTGCCAAACCCAGCGCCTAACGACCAAGGACCAGTCCCAAATCCACCCATAAAGACCGTTATCAACAGCAGCGGCAATGCCACCAGCATTATGGCCTGGACCAGCCGCCACAGGCCAAGCAATACACCCGAGTACTCAATCAATACGCCCCCTGCCAACTCGGTCTCAGACTAGGCTATGTCAAATGGCACCTGGTTCAACTTTGCCTGGATACACAGTAGGGCGACCAGAAATGCGATAAAACCCGAAATGCTCCAGATGGGCTTGCCCTCTGCCAAGGCAGCTAACCTCAGCACATCCTCAGCAGGATGGCCCGCCGCCATCAGCTTTATTATTGCCACCACCATCGCAAAGGCAAGCGGAAGTTCGTAGCTAAGGATAAGCTTCATCTCCCTACTAGCACCAACAGCCGCATGCGGGCTGGCACTTGCACTGCTGCCAAGGATCAAGGCAAGGGATGGGATCACCGTCAGGTACAGTACCACAATCAGATCCCCAACATATGTCCCTCTACCTAACAACACATGCCAAAGCAACGTAGCTACCAAGGCCGCACAGGCAAATGCCACAACAGGAGCAAGAAGAAAGACCGTGCTGTTTGCATCCTCTGGCACTAGGACCTCCTTGCCCGCCAGCTTGATGACATCTATCCATGGCTGATACCAAGGGGGCCCAACCCTCCACTGGATCAAGGCACTGAGTTTCCGAAAGATCTAGCAATCGATCATCCCAGCCAAGAGGCTGAATGCAAGCCCAGGGAAGATAAGCAGATAGAATATGTTCTGTCCTACCTGTATCATCTGCCAGTGCCCTTCCTGACAAGCGGATCCCACTTGGCCCCAGGTACGACCTTGGCTGTAACGGTCTGCGATACATTCACTACCTGCTCATCCGGCCCTACATCCCGGTACATTATCGATCTAGATGTCTGGGCACACAATGGGACCTGGCCACCAGGGAGCCTACCTACGCACCCATCACAGATACTGGTCAGGTACTGGACCATCTCTGGGTAGATCGTCCCAAAGGGCAGGCCAACTGGCATGTCAAACAACCAGTACAAAGCATTGTAGCCCGTCTGAGCGCGCCTGCAGCGGTCTTCTCCAGTGCACTCCTAGGACATGCCTTGACACATGGGGCAGCCTAGCACCTGCGACAGATCAATGAGAATCTGACCTGCTCCACAAGCTGCCAGGTCCCTCTATTGTCTCGGTGATGCTTGTAAGAGCAACGGGCCGACAGTTGTTCATCGGGACTGGAGCTGGTCACCTCAAGTATTATCCTTGCTTGCATAGTTAGGCCCAGACATTGGGATATTTCTGGATCTCTTCATATGTAAACACAGGCCCATCAGTACACACGTAGTATCGACCTGTCATACAGTGCCCACACTTTCCCACACCGCAACTCATATTCTTTTCCATAGATAGGTAGATGTCTGCGGGCCTAAGCCCAAAGTCCAAGAGCTTGACCGTAACAAACTTCATCATGATCGGAGGTCCACAGACCCCAGCAACTGCGTTGGTTGGGTCCACATCAGTAGGTCTCATGATCGTGGTAACGACGCCCACATTCCCCTTCCATGAGCCATTGGCCTTATCTACAGTAACCTTAAGATCAACACCAGGCATCTTCTGCCATGCGCCAAAGAGGTGCTGCTTGTATATCAGGTCGTCCGGCGTCCTTGCACCGAACCTGCAAACGATCGACCTAAACCTCTCTGGGCGATCGAACAAGGTCAAGAGCAATGACCTGATTGGTGCCAAGCCGACCCCACCTATGACGTAGACATGCCTTCCTTGAAATGCCTCCACCGGATAGCCATTGCCCAATGGTCCCATCAATCCTACAAGCTGACCTGGCTTGGCCTGGTGTAATCGAGAGGTTACCCGGCCAGTATTCATAATGGTGATCTCTAACCTGCTGGCTTCAGATGGACTAGATGATGGGGTAAATGGGACCTCGCCAACCCCTGGTAGTGCCAATTCCACAAATTGCCCCGTTTTAAATGAGATAGGTGTTTCTGGAATAACAGTAAATGTCTTGATCGTAGGGGATTCATTCACGATCTGGGCCATCCTCGCACTTATGGGCTGATAAATGTTCGCTGTCGTGGCCGCACCTTACCCTCCAGTCGAGGACACCTTAGCCAAGGCCCTCAGGATTGCCCTCAGATCTACTCCACCTGCCTCAGCATCCATACACCGACCGCAGCCAACGCACATCTGCAACCCATACCGATTCG
>JARYLO010000078.1 GCA_029907605.1 Sedimentisphaerales bacterium | reverse complement strand
GAAACTGTTATCGTCTCAGGCGGCAAATCCACCTTAATTCAGCTCAATTTTGCGCCCAGTTTTGGGGGAGGATTATAACCAGCCTCTTCCCCTTTGGTCGCGATCGCACCAGGGACCCTGTCTTCGGCACACCTGGCCTAGCTGGACATCTAATGTTCTTCTCAACACAAGGATCACATTCCTGCCACCCAGGGCATACCCCCCCCACCACAGCTAGAGCTGCCCTCCGCAAGACTGGCTAACAAGGCATAAGAAGCAGAATGAAAAGACTATATCGACACAGATTCATAATCGTTCTTTGGCACAGATTCATGGCCGTTTCCTTTCAAATGGATTATTCATCCTCTAGTTTCGAAAAGCGGGATCTCACCCTCTCCGTCATGTTGCCTTCAAACCAAGGGATATGAAGTAGTCGTCTATACGCTTTAATTGCCTTGGCCTTTTGGCCAGACTGTTCATATGCTAACCCAAGCCCTTATAGCAATTTAGCTGGTGGGTGTTCCCCTTTATATTTGGTCAAGAACCACTCAAAGTAGCCCGTAGCCTCTGACCACTGGCCTGCCCTAAACTTGATCCAACCTAGCTTGACAGCCGCTTCCATGGCACCATAGCTATCTGCATAACGTCGATTGTCGCCTTATAGGCCTGCTCGATCTTAGGCCTGGCCTCGGATTCTGTAGCCCAACCTAGGCTCATCATCCTCTCATAACAATCACCGATCCGGAACTGAGCCTCCCGAGCATACTTATAGCCGGGCCAATTAGTTACCACCTGTTGGTAACACTGCGCAGCTTCCTTGTACCACCCATACACGTACCTGCAGATCTGGCCACGATAATACCACGTATCGGCCAGATGGGCTGAAAAGGTGCTGCCTGGTAGCATCTCAGCAACCCAGGTAAAAACACCTAAGGCCTTTTCCATTATCTTACGAGTATCTGTATCCACTGTCCTGGTAGCGAGAAACCTCCGCCAACCCTGCCGAAAGTATTCCTCACCTAAGGTCAAGATGACCTCCCCTGACAAAGAATAATCCCGGTATTCCCCATGAGTCTCTCTACAGCCTCCATGACTCCGCCGTCCTGGCCAGCTACGATATCCAACCTTATGGACCCAGCCTTTGCCTAAAGGCCCTGTGCATCCTCGGGTTGGCTATGGCCCACCTAGCAACCAGGCCTTGCCTAGACAGCAATCGCAATGGTTCCCTCTAGGAGTCCTTGTAGTTGCAAGGGCTTATGAATTTGTCAAAGACCATTACAAAAGGCCAATACTGACCTTTGCCATAGAACGCCCTGACCAGATTGATCTGCCTACTCGCTACGATAAATCCTACCGCTACTATCGCTACCACGTCAATACCAGATAGACTGGCATCCGCTGAATCATTGTAAGGCATCGTCCAATCTGGAGATATAATAACTAATTCGAGGCTGATAGGCCTTGTCACAGCACTAACAGAGGAATCTATCCCGGACAGCCTGGGTCAGCAGGCACAACCTGAGGGATTTAATAGCATTCTCATGTCGGGCCATTGGCCTCTCAGTAATTCTTGTAAAGCTCGTACCACTTGGATCGGTAGGTACCATAGCATTTCTGCGTCAGCGATGGATGATTCTAACCAGCGCCAGTGACCGGTGGCTTGTACCCGACCACACGCGTCGACATTGAACCGATGCCGACCCGTATGCGATTCGCAGGTCCGTTGGTTAGTTCCGCTCCACCGATGACAAGATATCTCCTCTACCCCCCCACAAAGCGTGCGGGCCTGTACCCAGCACCAAACACATCCTGCAAGACAGGCCTCTACCCTACGGGGGTGACGAGCAAGGCTCATCATCTAGCCGAAAACAGCTTCTTTAAAATCTTAGTAGACCATGCTCTTATGCCGTCAAGCTCCCTTTTCTGTTCCACAGTGATAAAGGCCCCTTTCCAGAATACGTATGCAAGTATCTGGCCATCTGTGGTGGTCCTGAAGAGCGTTGCACCCTCAGGAACACAAAGGGCCTCCACCGTAAATCGCTCTCTTCTATTGGAATATTGGGCCTAATATCTATAAGTCTGGCCTCGTCTCTGCCCAACAGTACAGGTTCCGACTCGGGGCTAGGTCGCCTAAAATCTGTTTCGCGGATGACCACTGGGATCCAGAGATCCTTGCCTATCTTCTGGACCTCCAGTCGCCTTCTAGCAGCTGCGTTTTGTGTGAGGATTCGCTCTAACAGCTCATTTTGCTGCGAATAGCTAAGGCTGGGCAATACAGAGCATTACAACTGCCAAACCCATGAGCCTGCTCAAGTTACCTTCGATTGAATACCAATGACTGATCTCTATCTGTCGCATTGTCTGCCTCGAAGAATCAGTAAGGTTATTGGGTGGTCGAACCTTCATGCACCAATCTCTATGAATAGCCTTTCTGTAGAGCTTGATATCGATGCTCGGTATTGACAAGTGCGAGTAAACTGGCGATTCACTTCTGGCGGCTTGGTCCCCTTCCGAGCTAGGTCGGTATGAGCAATATCAATACCGTGGTCGCCTGCGCAACCAACTTGCCGCACGGGTAGATTGACACCTGCTTTCTGACAACCGGCACATGACACTCCGCCTGCAGGAGCCTCTATGTGGTCAAGGATTACTAGGTTCCACATCAACGGCATAACACCTATAACCACACATACCAGACAGCCTTCCAAACTTATAGATATCCCCCTATCCCTGTCTTTTCAATAACTCTGTTAGACGGGACTTGCCTGCTTCACTGATCCTATCCTCCAACAAGAACGAAGGCATGTCAAGCAAGCTTCTGTACACCCTAATCGCCTCGGCCTTCTGCCCTGATCGCTCATATGCCAGACCAAGTCCATATACTAGCTCTGGTGGCGCATAGCCCCCTTTATACCTTCCAAAAAAAGAACTTAAAGTAACGTGCGGCCTTTGACCATTGCTTGGCCCTAGACTTCAATGCTCCTAATTTGATAGCAGCATCTAGGGCCCTAGAAATATACGGATGATCCTCGACAAGTGCCCTAAAGGCCTTCTCCATCCCCAGGTTGGCCTCGGACTCAGGGATTACACCCAACTTGGCCATCTGCTCATAACACTCCCCAACAAGGTATTGCGCTTCCGACGTGGCCTTGTAATCAGGCCAGGAGCCTACTACCCGCTGGTAGCAATTCACTGCCTCTCTATAATCGCCAAGGACCTGCCTGTATAGACCCTCTGCCTGATCAAACAATGGTCAATAGGAGATGAGGTCGCACCATCCTATACAAGGTGGCGGGCTTGCCCTAGTAGTGACCTGCCGGGCCAGGCAAATGGCCCAGCAGGACGACAATTCTTATCGCTCTTGCTTCCCGGCCGGGGCCATGGGTCCCATTTCCGCTCAGATTCCTTCTTTGCGGCGGCGACAGACGAAGTTGCAATCGTGGAGCCACCGCCTTCATGCGGCAACTGCCTCTCGCGGGATGTTGGCCAGGACAGCCCATGCGGATAGGCTTGAGCCAGCACAAGTCCGGCGGCCATAAGCTGGCAGGTCTGTGAGTAGCTCCTGATAGAGGTGCCGGGTGCCTTGGCCGGTTTGAACTTGTGCATTGGCAGCAGGCGGATAGAATATCTAGATGGTAACTAGATTATCTTTGGGCTTAGATGCAGGAGATCAATATGTCGGGATATAGAATGAAGCTACTGGCAGCAATCTGTTGCGCAACAGCTTTCCTGGGCGTTGGTTGCAGTAAGAAGGAGCCGGCCTCGGGGCAGGGCAAGCCAGCCCCTTCCGCCCAATCGGACCTAGTGCCGATCCCACTGACCTTACCAAAGCCTATGTTCGTAGGGACCCCAACGAACTTCGAGGGGATCACGGACATAGAACCGCCATTGGGCAAGGCAAGGCCACCATTCCTCGCCCCTAAGGGCGTAAAAAACGTTGCGCTCGGCAAGCCTGTTACTAGTTCCACGCCAGACCCAATCATCGGTAGGCTATCCATGATCACCGATGGCGACAAGGAGGCTACGGACGCCAGCCTTGTGGAACTAGATCCATTCCTCCAACACGTTACCATAGACCTCCAAGAGCCACATCAGATCTATGCGATCGTGGTCTGGCACTATCATAAGCAGCCCAGGGTGTACTTCGACGTCATAGCACAGGTTGCAGACGACCCAGATTTTATCACCAATGTCAGGACCCTGTTCAACAACGACCGAGACAACTCTGCTGGCCTTGGCGTAGGCACAGACAAGCACTACACGGAGACCAATGAAGGAAAGCTCATCGACGCCAAGGGCGTGATCGCCAGGTATGTCCGGCTCTACAGCAGGGGCAACAATGCCAACGACCAGAACCATTACCTCGAGGTAGAGGTCTACGGTCGACCAATTCCATGAGACGCATAGGCCCTGCGTGGGTTTGCATCGTTATGGTGCTGGCAGCCATGACAAGGCTGCCAGCACTGACGATCAGACCCATGCATGCAGATGAGGCGGTCCACGCGGCCATATTGGGGCAGTTCCTCAGGACCGGCTCCTATCGGTACGATCCGAATGACTATCACGGCCCCACACTAAACTACATCACTGCCATCGCCGCCATGATCAGGGGACAGAAGACATTCCAGTCGCTTGACGAACTGACATTGAGGCTGGTCCCTGCCATAGCAGGGATGATCATGGTCTTGTTACCACTGGCAATGGCAGATGGCCTTGGCAGGAAGGCCACGATCATGGCCATGCTCTTTACAGCCGTCAGCCCATGTATGGTTTACTACAGCCGGTACTTCATGCACGAGCCGCTACTGGTGCTATTCAGTCTAGGCCTGATTGTATGCATCTGGCGATACATCCGCAGGCCAAGCCTGACCTGGGCCATCCTGATTGGGGGCTGGTGCGGACTTGTGTATGCGACCAAGGAGACATCGATAATAGTCTTTGCATCGGTGATCATAGGATGCCTGGTCGCCAGGCCTTGGAGGGGCAATGCCACCGAAGGCCTAAGGAGAGGGCAGGTCCTTAGGCACATACTGGTCGGACTGACCAGTTGCATAGTGATTGCGGCAACCTTGTGCAGTTCATTCTGGAACAACCCAGGAGGTATTATAGACTCCCTGACATCCTTCGGCTGCTACCTGTCAAGGGCAGGGAACGGGCGACACAGCCATCCCTGGTATTACTATCTGGACCTCTTGACATGGATTCCCTTTTTAGAACCGCCTGCATGGAATGAGGGCTTCTTAGTGGTCTGCTTTGCCGCAGGCCTAGCACTCCTTGGCCTAAGGACACCGGTAGGGACCGATAGGCATCTGGCAAGGTTCCTGGCCACCTATACATTGGTGATGTTAGTTACCTACTGCCTGATCCCATACAAGACGCCTTGGTGTATGATGGGTTTCTTGCAGAGCATGATCTTGGTATCGGCCATCCTGTATTCAGAGGTGAACCACTTGCTGACCAATAGGTCTGGTCGGATCGCATGGATCGTGGCTACTACAGGCCTTGGGATCATGTTGCCAATGTGGCAGTGCGAGGTCCTGAATCTGCGCCTACATAGTGACCCACGCAATCCATATGTGTATGCGCACACCACACAGGACGTACCTGCCCTGGCCCACGCTGTGGATCGCCTCGTCCAGGCGTCCAGCCTTGGCAGGCAGGTTTACATACAGGTCATATACCCAGGCCACGACTATTGGCCGCTGCCTTGGTACCTGAGGTCCTATCCGAAGGTAGGCTATTGGTCAAGGGTGGACAAAGAATGCACACCAGGTGACATCATAATCATAAGCCCCGATCTAGAACCAGATCTGATAAGGCTGATCTACGACCTGCGTCCGCCTGGCCAGGCCCATCTCTATGTGCCCTTGATGGATCGGCCGGTGAGACTAAGACATGGGGCCTTGATCAGCGCGTACGTCCGAAAGGATCTCTATGATGCTGCATCTGCGGATGCGGCTGCTGGTCTTTGATGCAGATCATACAAAAGGATACGAAAGGATTATTGTGCTTTGCGCACCAGGCCATGGGTACCACATTCGAGATCATGGTAGCTGGCCACCCAGATGCATATTGCAGAAAGGCTACCAGGGAGGCATTCCGGGTACTGGATCAGCTTGAGCAACAATTGAGCCGTTTTGTGCCCAACAGTGATATCTCGCGGATAAATTCATCAAGGCCCGGCGAGCCTATCTGCGTAGGTCTCCAGACCCTCGCATGTATCCAAGATGCAATGCGTCTTTGGCAGTTGAGCAAGGGTGCGTTTGACATCACCATCTGCGGGGCGATGGACCGCATAGGTATCGATACCGTGCAGGTCTGCATCACAAGACAGCATGCATCCATAGGATTGGACCTCGGCGGCATAGGCAAGGGCTTCGCATTGGATCAGATGGCTGAGGTCCTGGCCGGTTGGGGCATACATACGGCATTGCTGCATTCAGGTGCAAGCACCGCCATCGCACTGGATGGCCAGTGGCTGATATCCCTCACCTGCCCATTCAAGGCTAGACAACTAGGATCCATCCATCTAAACAGGGCTGCGGTGAGTTGCTCATCACAGGTTGCGAGGCCCCATGTTATTGATCCTGCCACCGGCACCTACGCCAATAAGACCTCAACTGCCTGGGTCCTGGCAGATACCGCCACCATGGCCGACGCCCTTTCTACAGCGGTATTGGTCTGTGGTCCTGATAAGACAGACTGGCTCAGCGATGTAGGGGTATCGGCATTCCTAGTGGCCAGACACCAAGACCATTGCCAAGGTATGGCCGTTGGCCCATGGCCAGGCCTTGTGACTGCATGGTGCAACTGCCCAGGGTTTGACTGAGAAGGACCCTTCTTGTTCAATTGATGTCATGATCGCAGTGATAGACTATAAGGTCGGAAACGTTGAGAGCGTCTGCAAGGCCTTCAGGCACATAGGCTGTCCTGTGGTGCTAAGCAGATCCAAGCAGCATATCCTTGCTGCCGATGGCCTGGTCTTGCCAGGCGTGGCTGCCTTCGGTTATGCGATGGATGCCCTGGGTAACGCGGCAGGGTATATAAAGGATGCAGCCCTTGCAGGTAAGCCCTTGCTGGGCATCTGTGTCGGATACCAGATCCTATTCGAACAGGGCATGGCATTCGGCACACATACAGGCCTCGGCCTTGTCAAGGGCCAGGTCATACCAATCCCAGAGGGCAGGACCATCTTGCATATGGGCTGGAACCAGGTCGAGATCCCATCCGATATGGAGATCTTCAGGGGTCTGGGGCCTGCAAGGTATTTCTATTTTGCACATTCCTATTATCATCCATCGAGGATGACCAGGCCCTGATTGCCTATGCAGATTATGGTTTTAGCCTGCCAGCGGCCATCCAGAAGGGCAATATCTTCGGCACTCAATTCCACCCAGAAAAGAGCGGCAGGCAAGGTCTGGCCGTGCTGGCCAACTTCTGGCGTATCTGCAAGGGGAACGGACAAGATGCTAGCTAAACGGATCATACCATGTCTTGATGTAAAGGATGGGAGGGTCGTAAAGGGCATACAGTTCCAGAACCTCCGCGATGCAGGGGATCCAGTGGAATTGGGAAGGCGTTATAGCGAAGAAGGGGCAGATGAACTGGTCTTCTTGGACATAACTGCCAGCCTCCAGTCCAGAAAGACCGTCATCCATATGGTACAGGCAGTTGCAGAGCAGGTCTTTATCCCATTTACCGTAGGTGGGGCTGTCAGGACCTTGGAACAGATAGACGAATTGCTGCGAAGCGGTGCAGAGAAGGTCTCAATCAATACTGCCGCCATACAGGACCCATCACTGATATCACAGGCAGCGAGGCGATTTGGCAGCCAATGCGTGGTCCTGGCCATAGATGCCCGCAGGTCCAGGACAAGGCCAGGTCACTGGCAGGTCTGCATAAAGGCAGGAACAGAACCTACGGATATAGACGTGGTCGAATGGGCAAGGAAAGGGCAAGACCTAGGTGCAGGTGAGATACTGCTTACCAGTATGGATGCAGACGGGACCCTTGCCGGCTATGACAATGAACTGAACCGCGCGGTCAGGCAGGCGGTTACCATCCCGATCATCGCATCAGGCGGGGCAGGGACGCTTGAGCATCTCTATGAAGGGCTGACCGTCGGAGGTGCAGACGCGGTCCTGATGGCATCCATCACCCATTTCGGCAATTACACCATCAGCCAGATGAAACGATACCTGGCGGATCGCGGCCTACCTATGAACCTGTGAGCTAGCAGGCCATGCCAGGCAGGTGACACCTGCCACAAATGCGGCAACTGCACCCAGGGCAAGGCCTACCCTTGCATGGTCCAAGACGTACAACAAGACCGCCTCTGGCGTGGGACTGTGGATATCCTCTAGCCCAGGCAATACGTAGTAAAGACAGCAAAGGCACAATCCTAACAATCCCACCCCTGCTACCGCCCGTAGCATATGGCAGCCTCCATGCCTCCTCCTGGCAACTACTAGCAGCGTCACCGATATGGTCAAGCAGCCTGCAACTACTATAGATCCTATCAATGAGGCAACGCCAGCAACGGCATGGCCGCCGACCCACGGTATCCTACTGTCGAACACAATCACACCCCCTAGTGACGGTAGCCTAGACACAAACACCAAACCGACTAGCACACCTATTACCAAGATCAGGTAACCAAACAGGGCCAGGATACCACCGATTATGCTTGGCCTATGTGTTGGTCCTGCCTGGACGAATTGTACCGGCCGGGGAGGATCTAGAACGGTCATCTGTTGGCCCCCTTTCTCCCACCCCCACCTGAGCACTGGCCTACCTTCCTTATCCTTAAACCTACCTGCCAGGATCAATATCAGGTCCACGAGCTGGCCTATCATGAATAGACCCCCTGTAAGCAACCAAAGTATTCCGGTGCCCACCTTGCCCACATAGATCCTATGCAGGCCTGCAGGTATCGGTACAGTCAATGCAAGGATTGCTGCTATAAGCCTGGATTGCGCAGACACAAGCACTACCTGGGGCGTTGCCGGTACTTCAGATGCTTTCGGCCCTTCGGAACTGGCCTGTCCTTCGCTGGCCTGGGGGGCAGCAGTCTGCTTTTCCGAGGAGGGCGCGACCACCTCAGTTGCAGGCCTTGCCAGCCCAAACGGGCTGAGCACCTGTACTGCCAGGATCGTACCTACGATGATACCAATAGAAACGATCGGCTCGCCGCCAAACAACCCGATCAGCCCCCCAATTCCGCCAGCCCAGACCACAGTGGTCCAGTCTATCTGCCGCTGCCGGTCAGGCGCTATAAGCGAAGACCAATTCACAAAGGCCAAGACCATTAGCGATAGTATCGTCCACCCCACAACAACATGGCCTATGCTGCCGACTATCGCAGCCATGGCGATGCCGAGGCCTGCAGCCAAGATGTTCTTGAACCGTCCCTCTTCCAATCCTGATAAGACCCATTTCAGACCCCACAGGATCCCCTGCGCAGTGCCCAATATCATCAGGTAGATCGTCACGACAGGGACCAGGCCATCCCTTACAAGCTGTCCGGTCAATAGACAGGTCGCCACGGATATGACCACCATGATCGCCAATGCGATACCCCACCGCTGCCTGCGCCCTGCTACATCATGACCCTTACCCAAGCGTCGCTCTAGTCCAGAGGCAGCATCTGCCAGTTTCTGTGCCACCTTATCACCTGCAGAGCCGATCTTGCAGCCTATCCTCTCGCCTGCCTGGGCCATGCCAGATGAACCGTCGCTAGCACCAATAGCGGCCTTAGGTCTAGCTGTCTGGTCACTTGGACCTTGCCAGGTCGATCCAGTATCGATGTCTGCCTTTGCAGCGATCAAGGATGCCAGCACAGTCAACTCTTCCGGTCTGAACTGAGAGACGCTGTTTCGGATATGCTCAGGGCCGAATACCTCCTCGACCATCTCTTGGACAGACCTGTACCTCTGGGCCGGATCCTTTGCCAGGGCCTTGCTGATCGCCCTTGCAAAGGGTTCCTGTATACCAGCCAGGTTCGGCTGTTCCATAATGTGCCTCATCAGGACCTCCGCAGGGCTTGCACCGAGGAAGGGGACCTGGCCGGCCAGCATCTCATAGACTATCACACCCAATGCATAGATATCTATGCTCAGGTCATACCTGCCTTGGCCGACCTCTGGTGCCATATAGTGCACAGTGCCAACGGTGATGGTCTGACCGCTGGCAACATTCGATATGGCCTTGGCAAGGCCATAATCGCCTATCTTGACACAGCCATTCTCATAGAAGATGTTGCTTGGCTTTAGGTCCCTATGGACGATCCCACAGCCATGCAGGAATGCCAGGCCCTTACCTATCTCCCTCAAGAAGAAGGCTGCCTTCTGTGGCCCAAGGCCTCCGGGTGATTGATCTATCAGATCCCGCAGGGACACACCGGAGACATACTCCATGATCACGAATGGCCTGCCCTGGTCATTGAACCTGACATCGAATATTGTGACCAGGTGCGGGCACTTGAGATTCATGCATTGCCTTATCCCTCTTAGCTCGATCTGCTCGTGGTTGAGGATCGCCTTCAAGGCCACCTGCCTTCCGCTATCGCTTATGGCAAAGTATACCTCTCCAAAACCACCCCGGCCTACCGCCCTTTGGATGGTATAACCTTCCAAGGGTCTGTCACCGTAATGATACTGGTATCTGTAAAAGGCCTCTGTCATCGCTAGACCTCCGGCTTCCAGATGCTCACGACCATGACCAGTGGCGGGACCTGCACGGGTCTATCCATCTCCACAGGCCTGGCCCTTTCTATCAAAGGACCCAGACCCGAACCCCATGGTCCTTCTACAACCGATATGACCCCTTCACGCAACAATAGGACGATCCCGTTGTCTGCCAGGCTTGTCCTGATGTGGTGGCCCTTTGTAGGCCCAATCAGGATCTCCCGCTCGGCCAGTAGGATCCCCTGTACGTCACATCTGGGAAGCTTGAGCCCGACCGGCGTCAGGACTGCAGTGCGACTGGCCTTGTTCGGCAACCCGAACCAGAAGAAGGTCCTCCGTGTGAACGGCACCTTCTGGCCGCTGGACAACAAGACCGGCCCCTGCCTGCCTGGCCCGTAATACAGGTAATCATCCTGGCACCTGCAGAGCCGCAACACAGGCACCGATGGGTCTGCCATCACCGCCAAATCTGGCCTGGCAGGAGAACCAACAGGGCCTATGGTGATCGACTGACTTGTGAACACCAGGTAACTACCGACCTCGTTGATCTGTAGGAGGAATACCTGCCTGTCCAGATGATCTGGCATCCCTGTCATGCCTTTACCTTATCTAAGTGGTCCTTGCCACACCATATCAATGCCGATCCACAATGGCAATCTTGGCCTTCATGATGGTAGTCGTACTGGTCTGGTCCGCATTACGGATTTGGGTTGACATCTGGATGCAAGTTAGTAGCTTTAGTCTAGACATCTCAGATAGGAAAGGAAGGATAAGACCATGAGGTACATAACGATACTGACCTTGACAGCAGCGTTGATGGCAGCAGGTTGTAGCTCCGAAAGGGCAGAGAGCGTAGCAGGTGTGGATGCAGATCTGAGCAAGTATGACAGTGTCGCCATAGTGGACATCTCCGGCGCGGTATATGGGGACGCGGTAAAGAACCAGATCAGCGATTTCTTTGCCATGGAACTGATGCGCAAGGGTTACCGGGTCGTGGAGCGTGCAAGGGTCCAGAAACTGCTGGAGGAGCAGAAGTTCCAGGCCTCGGATCTGACCAGCAATGAGGGCGCGGCCAGGGCAGGACGTATACTGAACGTGCCTGCAGTCTTGATGGTGAGTATCCCCAAGTATGAGAATGAGAGGCTCAGTATGACAGCCAAGCTCATAGACGTAGAACAAGGCAATATCATATGGATAGGGGAAGGCTCAGGTACCACTGGTAAGACGATGTCTACCATCGTTGGGGCTGCAGCAGGGGCGATCCTAGGCGGGGCGGTTGCAGGCAATGACAGCAGCGACAGGACGATAGGTGCGATTGCAGGCGGTGTCCTAGGTGGCGTGGCCGGCAATGCGTTGTCACCGGAGATGGAGGAACAGGTAAAGAAGGTAGTGCAGAAGGTCTGTAAAGACCTACCTTCTAGGATAGGCAAGAGGGTCTAGAAACCACCCTATCTAGCCAGCAGGAATACCACCACCATCAAGAGCAACGCACAGACCGCGCCCAAGGCGATCGTTGCAGTGCGGTAAAGCCTTAGTGACTCGGCAAGGGCGACGACCTCTTCCTGCTCATCCACAGGGGTGCCTTGCTCCAGCTTCTCTATGGCAGACACGTCAAACCTCCTCTTTGCCCTCAACGGTGGCTGGCCATTGCGGACCGCTATCAGATCTGCCAGCAACTCCTTTGCATTGGCATAGCGGTCCTCCCGCCGCTTGGCCATCATCACCTCTATGATCTCTGAGACACCTGCCGAGAGGGAGGTGTTTATGTGATCTGGGGGGATCAAGGGCTCCTTGAGGTGCTTTCGCATGATCTCAGCAGAGTCCTCGCCGGTAAATGGCACTCGGCCAGTGAGCATGTGATAGAAGGTCGCGCCAAGGCTGTATATATCGGCCCTTCCGTCCACATCGACCATGCCTTTTATCTGCTCTGGGGCGATATAGTAGGGTGTACCGTAGGCCTTGCCTGCCTCCAGCTTGGCCGTCTCTATGTCTGCTGTCTCCCTGGCAAGGCCCATATCTGCAAGCTTTACCACCCCATCCTTGGTGATCATGATGTTCTTGGGCTTGACATCCCTGTGTATCAGGCCTACCGCATGTGCATGTTCCAGGGCCTGTGCCACCTGGATGATGATGTCCAGTGCCTCCTGCTCACTGTAGATCTTG
>JARYLO010000077.1 GCA_029907605.1 Sedimentisphaerales bacterium | reverse complement strand
GAAACTGTTATCGTCTCAGGCGGCAAATCCACCTTAATTCAGCTCAATTTTGCGCCCAGTTTTGGGGGAGGATTATACGTTATAGGTGTGCATCTGGCAGGTTGCTACGACATTACAGACTTCAATGAGTACTCTGTGAAGGCCGGTCGATTTGACCTTAGCGGCTATACTGATGTGACGCTAAGGTTCTGGCGGTGGCTGAATACGGACGATCCAAAGTACGTGAGGTCCGAGATACGTTGTCGAGTAGGTAACCAGGTCTGGACCATCTGGAAGCACGACACCAGGGGTCCGCTTACAGACACCAACTGGGTCTATTGCGTATACCCCATCAACGACCCATCCACAGGTCTTACAGCAGATGACAAGAAAGACGTGTATATAGAGTGGGTATATCAAGTTATAGATGGCCAGTCGCTCAACCAAATCGAAGGGCCAAGGGCCTGGCCTGCAACAGGTTGGAACATAGATGACATAGAGATATCTGGCAAACCAAAGTAGAGATGGCCAAGGAATCTATTCGTGTCTTGAGCAGGCCTTCAGGCCTGCGATCTGGAAGGCCGTCCTTAGGTACGATCGAGGTCTAGTAAGGAAGGAGGTGCTAGCGATGGAGACGTGATGGTGTTGATTGGTGTAGTGAATAGTTGCTTGGGTGTAGTAACTCTAGCAAAGGAAGACCAACTTGTTAAAGAAGGAGGCAGGAAACATAAGACAAGGATGTCTAAATAGGATGTTCTTTGCGGCCTTGTGCCTGGCACTTGCCAGTTGGGGGATCGCGCATGCAGGAGGCAAGGTGACCCCCCAGGTCGTTGGCGAAGGCACAGTGACCGAAGGCGGATTCAAGATGCAGAATGGAGACGTACGCGACTTCCCAAATTCTTCAACCTTGATGATAAGTGCTACACCGAAGAAGCAGGAAAAGCCTACGGACCCTGAGTGGTTCTTTAACGGCTGGGAGGTCTCAGGTCCTCCATACTGCTCAATCCGGGCCTACCCAATACCGAGCTGACCCTCAAGGGTGATACGACCCTGAAGGTGAAGTTCTGTACGAAGGAGAATGCAACCTATCAGATCACTATCGAAGTCTGCGGCAATGGGATGGTCGTGGATCCAGGCACGATCCCATCTGGCCAGAAAAAGACCTTTGCCTACAATGCCCCCACTACCATAAAGATCTCTGCATATCCAAGCGGTGGGGCAACCTTCACAGGTTGGACCGGCAGTGCGGTGGGTAATGGGAAGGTTGCTGACCCGCTCAGCCCAATAACCACGGTCGAGGTAGATGGAGACTACTACCTTTATGCCGATTTCAAGGGCGGTAGCGTAAGTGGCCCTGAGCCACAAACCACAAAGAAGTTGTCGGCAATAGCCATGTATGCAGCACCTGTTGGCTGGTACAAGGTCAATGGGATTGACAAGATAGCCGCAACCCTCTGGGATATGGTCCAAGAGGATGGGGGCCAGGCATGCGACTGGAGGTTCAAGTACAAGAGGCAATCAGATCCAGATTGGGCCTGGACCTTTACTGGCTGGTCTAGATCACCACAGAGGTGGACAGGACAGGACTTCAGGCTGGTCCTAGGCGACCTGAAGCCAAATAGTACCTACGTTTTTGCCGTTTAGATCAAGAATTCATTAGGCCAAAGCGAGTGGAGCGACACAAAGTCATTTACGACGCCGGCAGTGCCACCTGCCTTGCTCTATGTAGACGACGATGCCCCCGCTGATCCAGGGCCCAATAACACAAAGGTCAGCGACCCTGCCGAGGATGGCAATGCCAAGCATCCGTTCGACTCCATCCAGGAGGCGATCAATGCCGCTGCAGGGACGACCATTATAGTCCGACCTGGGCTCTACAATGAGACGAAAGACCTGAAGGGCAAGAACGTAACCATCAAGGCCCAATGGCTGGAGGACAAGGCGATAAAGAAACCAAGCATCATCCAGGGCGTGGATGGCATGCCGGTGATCACCTTCAATAATCATGAGTCTCAACAATGCGTGCTGGCAGGGCTGACCATCACAGGCGGCAAGGAGGCACCAGGGGTCTGGATCAATGGTGCAAGCCCGACATTGATGAACTGCCTGATCGTTGGCAATGGCTACAACGGCATACTCTGCCAAGACAGCAGTGCCACCATCCTCAACTGCACCATCTCAGGCAACAGGGCCGCAGGTCTGGCTTGTGTGGATAGCGCCGTAGTAGTACTCAACACCATCATCTGCGGCAATGGATCCCAGTCGATCGAGGTCAGCGGCACCTTGGCCCCTGTGGTCACCTGCAGCGATATACAGGGCACCTGGCCAGGGACTGGCAACATGGACATTGACCCATTGTTTGCAGATCCTGGCTACTGGCTCGACCCTGCCACACCTGAGGATCTGACCGATGACATCTGGGTCCCTGGTGATTACCACCTGATGAGTTCCACCGGCAGGTTCTGGCCGTTATTCGAGATATGGGTACAGGACAAGGTACATAGTCCGTGCATCGATGCCCGCTCTCCTGCATCGGATGCATCTAAAGAGCCTGTACCCAGCGGAGGGGTGGTGAATATGGGTCCATACGGAGGGACGTCTCAAGCAAGCAAGTCTTAGCCGTTGCCCCATATTCGCTCGAAAGAGGGCCGGTGAATACCGGCCCTTTTTTTGTTTGCCTGGGTGATAGGCCTTGAACCTTCACTTCCACTAGAGCGTAAATAGAATGTTTTGCGATCTCGGCCAGGAAATAGAGGAGAATTGAGAAGATGGCAACAGACGTCAAGCAGATCAGCCAGTTGGTCCAAGAAAAGGGCCAGTTTGTACGGCTCATGTTCACTGAGCTCGACAAGGTGATCGTAGGCCAGAGGTACATGTTGGAGAGGATGGTCATCGGCCTTCTAGCAAATGGGCATATACTGCTGGAGGGCGTGCCGGGCCTGGCAAAGACACTGGCAGTTACGTGTCTGGCCCGTGCAATAGATGCACAGTTCCGAAGGATCCAATTCACCCCAGACCTACTCCCTGCAGACCTGATAGGCACACAGATATACAGGCCCTCGGACGGGCAGTTCTATACGAAGAAAGGACCCATATTTGCCAACATCATCCTGGCAGATGAGATAAACAGGGCACCTGCAAAGGTACAGAGTGCACTACTGGAGGCGATGCAGGAAAGGCATGTGACCATCGGCGATCAGACCTTTGACCTTCCGGAGCCATTCCTGGTCCTTGCCACACAGAATCCGATTGAACAAGAGGGCACATACCCATTGCCTGAAGCCCAGCTGGACCGATTCATGTTGAAGCTCAAGATCAACTACCCCACAAAAGAACAGGAGCGGATGATACTGGATCGCCATGCAGTGACAAAGACCTCCATAGACATAAGACCTGTGATCAGCCCCGAGCAGATAGCCCAGTTACGTGAGGTGGTCGATGAGATATACATTGACGACAAGGTCAAGGACTACATCGTCGATATTGTCTCTGCGACCAGGGAGCCAAGGCGTTATGGACTGGAGATGGAGCACCTGATCGGCTTCGGGGCATCACCACGTGCAACTATCTACCTGACCCTAGCAGCCAAGGCAAATGCCTTCATCCAGCAGCGGGGTTATGTCACGCCCCAAGACGTCAAGACCGTGGGCCTAGATGTCTTGCGACATCGTGTCATCGTAAGCTACGAGGCAGAGGCAGAAGGCAAGACCAGCGACGACATCATAAAGGCGATCTTCGATACGGTAGAGGTGCCATAGGATCTAGGCTGGTGTTCGGATGATCCCTGCCGAACTGGCAAAGAAGATACGGACGATTCAGATCTATACCCGCAAGGCGGTCAACGCCAGCTTTGCCGGTCAGTACGAGAGCGTCTTCAAAGGCAGGGGTATGCAGTTCGATGAGGTCAGACCCTATGTGCCTGGTGATGACATAAGGGACATCGACTGGAATGTCACTGCAAGGACAGGCAGACCCCATGTAAAGAGGTTTATCGAGGAGAGGGAGATGACGGTCGTATTTGCGGTCGACCTTTCTGCCTCAGGTGCATTTGGCACGGTCGGCAAGCTCAAGAATGAACTGTCTGCAGAGTTCTGCGCGGTCTTGGCGTTTGCCGCGGCCAGGAACAATGACAAGCTTGGTCTACTGATCTTTACGGACCGTGTGGAGCTCTACATACCTGCCAAGAAGGGCTCAAGTCACATCCTCAGGTTGATAAGGGAGCTACTGTACTTCAAGCCGGCCCAGGTCCAGACCAAGATCACCGTTGCCCTTGATTACCTAGGCAGGGTCCTGACCAAGAGGGCAACGATCTTCTTAGTCAGTGACTTCCTGGATGGAGGCGACTTCTTGCGGCCCATGAGCCTGCTGAACAAGCGGCACGATGTGATTGCCGTGTGCGTGGCAGATCGGGCCGAGACACAGATATCTCAGGTAGGCCTGATCGAGCTCCAGGATGCAGAGACCGGCAGGACCGCGCTTATTGATACCTCTAGCAAGGCCTTCCAGGATCATTATCGACGCCAGTGTGCCGAACGCCTTGACCGCCTAACGGCTGCATTGCGTAGCATAAACGTGGACAGCATCTTGATACGTACCGATAGGCCTTATGTGCAGGACCTTATCAAGTTCTTCCATATCAGGCATAGACGGAGGTAGGCCATGGATAAGAAGCTCGACCTGACCTTGCCTACTACAACCAAGCCATCGCGTAGCAGGCCCGTACACTACGCGATCCTGATCGTCCTACTTGTAACCTGCCTGGTCAATACGGCACTACTCTTGACCAAGAGGTCTTCATCATCACCAAGCCGTGCTGGGCTTGAGGCCCAGCAACTAAAGGACCTGGCCACAAGACTGCACCAGAGAAACCTCTACGAACAGGCAGCGAGGGCCTGGCAGGAGTATCTGGAGGTCCCGGGCCTGCCTGCAGCAGAACGCTCCAGGGCCCTGTTCCAGCAGGGACTGTGTCTTGAGAAGGCCGGCCGCTTCGCAGATGCAGCAGATGCCTTCTACCGTAGTGAGATCACCGCCAAGGTGGACGAACTATCAGGCCAGATACAGACACACCTCAAGGACTGTCTGGAGCAGTTGGGGAAGTTCTCTGCCCTCAGATACGAGTTGATGGCAAGGACCAGCTACAAGTCCCAAGATGATACATCAGGTACCGTGGTCGCACAGATCGGGCCTGAGAGGATCACAGAGGCGGACCTGGCCGCGGCCATAGAGTCTGCGGTAGACATGCAGCTTGCCCCTGTGGCAACCTACATGACCGCCGAGCAACTGAATGCCGAAAGGCAGAGGCTCTTGAACCAATACAAGTCCTCCTCCAGCAGATTGGACTTCCTCAGGTCATGGATGGCCCGCGAATTGCTTTATAGAGAGGCCCTTGAACGGGGCCTGCCGCAGCAGGCCAAGACAAAAGGCCTGCTTGAACAGCTCACCAGACGGGTCATTGCGGACAGGATGATGGATGAGGTCTTGGCCTCCAGGATACATATGACCGAGTCCGACCTGCAGACCTACTATCAGGCAAACAAGCACCTCTATACAGAGCCGAACGAAGACCCCAATAACCCGCCACGGATAAAGGCATTTGCAGAGGTCAGGGATCAGGTACTGGCGGACCTTGCACGACGCAAGAGGCAAGAGATCGAATCCAGTTACCTTCAGGAGCTGATGGATAGGTACCATGCAGTCATCCACACCTCCGCTTTTGGGGAGCCAAACCAGGCACGATAGGTATGAGGCGCTTGGCAGGTGTATTGGGCTCGCTCGTGATCATCTATCTGGCGCTAGGCCTGGCAGGTTGCAGGCAAAAGGCCAGGTCCGGCGCTGTACCTACCTGGGCGGTGCAAAAGGATTACGAGCGTGGCCCACTAGCAGGAACGATCCGGCTGGACAAGGACCATATCGATATCTCCCAGACGATCATGTTGGAACTGGAGGCAAGGTTCCCCAGCAAGTACAAGGTGCGGATGCCGAGGATCGATCCCATGCTTGAGCAATGGATCCTGGTAGATTGGGATGGCCAGCCAGAACGCCTCGGCGATGATGGCCGCCTGGTCAACACCTATAGGTATAGGCTGGAGGCCCTAGTATCCGGCAGTTACGACGTCCCCGCCTTGGAGTTCCAGTTCGTAGACGTAAACGAACCCAACCAGGTCTATACAGTGCAGACCGAGCCTATACAGGTGGTCGTCACTGGCCTATCGCCTCAAGACAGGCAGAACCTGACCATCGAGGATATTGCACCTGTGATCGAACCAAAGGCCCGCAGGTCCATCGTGATAGTGGCCGTGTTATTGCCGCTGATCGCAGTTACGGCTATCGGGGTCTGGTGGTCCTTACGGCTGTGTCGTAGGACCGCGGTCAAACCTGTGCTCAAACCAGCACACCAGATCGCATATGAAAGATTGCAGCGTCTTGTGGACAGGAACCTCATTGACGCCGGTATGGTCAAGGAGTTCTACGAGGCGCTCAGCCACATCTTGAGGCACTACATAGAGGACCGTTTCAGTATACATGCCCCAGAGCAGACCACAGAGGAGTTCCTCCATAACCTCAGGAAAGCCGACCTACTGGCCGTCTCGGATCGCGATGAGCTTGGCCAGTTCCTGAACCACTGTGACCTGGTCAAGTTTGCTAGGTACGATCCCAGTACGGATCAGATCCAGAGGGCCTTTGACCTGGCAAAGGCATTCATAGAGAAGACCAAGTCGGACCAACACCTGGTTCAGGTAACGGAGACAGAACGATGGTGACCTTCCATCTGCCATGGATGCTCTTATTGCTAGCAGCAGTACCAGTGGTGGGATGGGCATTGTGGCGGAGGTCCAGCGCTGCTGGCCTTACATTCTCAAGTATAGGCCTTCTGAAGGGCTGCCCTCTGTCATGGCGTGTCAGGCTCAGATGGGTCCTGATCGCGATGAGGCTTACCTGTATCTGCCTGCTGATAGTGGCCCTAGCCAGGCCCCGCAAGGGGACGGTCATATCCGAGACCTCCAGGGAAGGGATTGCCATTGAGGCGGTCATAGACAGGTCCGGTAGCATGAGGGCCGAGATGTCATACGAGGGGCGACCGTTGACAAGGCTGGAGGTTGTAAAGGAGGTCCTGTCGGCATTCATAAAGGGCAATGGCAAGAGGTTTACAGGCAGGGCCGGCGATCTGATAGGCCTTGTCACATTCGCCAGGTATGCCGATACAGTATGCCCCCTGGTCCACACGCACGATGCACTGATAGAGTTCATCAAACAGACCAAGAATGTGGAGGTGAAATCCGAGGACGGGACGGCCATAGGCGATGCCATAGCCCTCGCTGCAGCAAGGCTCAAGCAGGCCGAGGAAGAGCTTACCACAAGGAGGGCCAGGATGGGCCTTGCGCAACAGGGCCCTGATACCCAATTCAAGATCAACAGCAAGGTCATCCTCCTGCTGACAGATGGCCGTAACAACGCAGGCCAGTTCCATCCTTTGGCTGCCGCTGACCTGGCCGCCAAGTGGGGCATAAAGATATATGCCATTGGTATAGGCTCGGGCCAGGCCTTTGCAACGGTCCAGACCCTGCTGGGCCCCATGCGGATCCCAGTGGCCCAGGACCTGGACGAGCAGCTCTTGAAGGCAATAGCAGAAAGGACTGGTGGCTTCTATGCAAGGGCAGATGACGCACAAGGATTGATACAGATCGTACAGAGGATTAACCAACTGGAAAAGACCGCTGTGAGGACACAGGTCATGCAGTATGCAGAGGTCTTTGACTGGTGGGCCTGGCCCGCACTCGGTTTGTTGGCCATGGAGATCGTTGCTGGCTGTACGGTATTCAGGAAGGCACCTTAAGGGAAGGGATCAATAGATGTTGGGCAACGTAAAGGCCTTGTGGCTGATCTTCTTGGTGCCGGCCGTATTGGTACCTGCATATATATGGGCATTCCTGGGCAGGGCCAGGGCACTGAGGCAATTCGCCGATGTGCCACTTCTAGGCCAGATCAACGGCCAGGTAAGCCGCCCCAGGCAGGTCATCAAGGCAGTGATCCTTATGGGTGCATTTGTCTGTATCGTTGTGGCATTGGCAAGGCCGCGCTGGAACCCCAGGCCTCAGGTGGTTTCAGGGCAAGGCAGGGACATATGTATCCTGCTGGACACCTCCAAGAGCATGCTGGCACAGGATATCAGACCTAACCGCCTGGAGCGGGCCAAGTCTGCGATAAAGGACCTGCTAGATCAGCTCGACGGTGACCGTATCGCCATCGTCACCTTTGCCGGCAATGCCGCGATCAAATGCCCGCTGACCCAGGACTATGCCTTTGTACGGATGATATTGGCCACGATCGATACAGAGAGCAACTCGAGGGGTGGGACCATGATCGGAGATGCGATAAGGCTCGCAACCACTGAGATATTCGATCAGACAAGCCGGCAATACAAGGACATCATACTCATCACAGATGGCGAGGACCACGGCAGCTTCGCAGAACAGGCTGCAGAAAAGGCAGGCCAAGAAGGGATCAGGATCATTGCCATCGGCCTTGGAGACGATCAGCAAGGTGCCAGGGTGCCGATCGTATCAGAGGACGGGACAAGGCGATTCTTGACCTACAAGGGCCAGGAGCACTGGTCTAAGCTAGATAGTGACCTGCTCCGCAGGATCGCATTTGCAAGCCAAGAAGGGAAATACCTGCTGGTCAGGCCTGGAACCACACTTGACCTTGGCCGGGTCTATAAGGACCTCATTGCAACTGCCCCAAGACGGCGACTGGAGTCCGCTACTATGATGACATATGATGAAAGATTTCAGGTATTCCTGGGCCTGGCTATCATATTATTGGTCGCAGAAGGCCTTATTGCTGAAAGGAACTGACCTATGGTGATCTGCAAGACCATGTTGTTAGCGATCTTGCTGGCATCCAGCCCCAGATCCCTTATCAGGTCAGGCAATAGCCTCTATGGCCAGGGTAAGTTCGATCAGGCCTTGACAGAATACGACAAGGCCTTGGCAGCGGATCCAGGCCTCTATGCGGCCATGTTCAATAAGGCCAATGCCTACTACCGTCTCGAAGACCTTGCCAAGGCCGCAGAGTTGTACCAGCAGGTGGCGACAGGGTCCAAGGACATGGATTTGGTCAAAAAGGCCAAGTACAACCTGGGCAACACACACTTCCAGAAGGGTCTAAGAGAGAGGGACTCCAATCTCTCCAAGGCACTTGAAGAGCTCAAGACCAGCATTGCCCTCTGGAGGGCAGTACTCGACATAGATCCCAACTATGAGCCTGCAAAGAAGAATAAGCAGGTCGCAAGCCTGATCATCAAGGACATCCTAGACCAACTCAAGAAGGATAGACCTAAGGATCCCAACCAGCCAGGCCAAGGCCAGGATGACAAACAGCAGCAACAACAGCAAGAAGGAGGCCAAGGCCAACAGCAGCAATGGCCATCCCAGATCTCCGAACCAAATCAACCTGAGCAGGCCGATCAGCCTGGCCAGGATCCAAACGACATCCGCACGCCCACAAAGGACCTGACTGCAGAACAGATCATCGAGCGCGAGCAGAAACAACGGCAGCAGCGCCAGATGAACCTGCGGGGCACATACCTGCCTGTGGAAAGGGATTGGTAGTAACTGTGGCGATGTTAATGCATATGGTCAGCTCGCTTCTATTACAGATCGCAATCCTGGCCAACATGGCAGGCGGCCTGGGTGACCAGATATCGGTGTACGCACAGGTAGATCAATCAAGGCATATATATGCGGGCCAGAGGTTTACCTATCAGATCGTTATCGAGGGATATAATCAACCAGGACAGGTACATCTGACCCCTCTGCAGCGATTCCAGCCCATTGCCATGGGCAATCACGACATGTCCCAGACCATGGTGCAGATTATCAATGGCAGGACATACCAGCAGACCGTAGTCCGCCTTGTGATGAACTACTCACTGGTGGCCAACGAGCCTGGGATGATCACTATAGATCCGGTCACTGTGACCATAGAGGGCAAGGTCTACCGTACAAATCCCGTCCAGGTCAACATCCTTGCGCCAGGGACTACCGACAAGCTCGAACTGGATGTACAGATAAGCGAACCAAACTGCTATGTAGGACAGGCGATATTGCTGACCTTCAGGCTCTATATCGCGCCAGATGCGGATATCCGTGGCCTTGAATTCAACATCCCTGCCCTTCTCGACCAGCGGCTGGTGATCGATGATCCCCCAGAGATCCCATCGGATGCAAGGCAGGTTAGGATCGTCGGAAATCTTACTGCATTCGTACGACAGGGCCGCGCACAGTATAAAGGCAAGGCCTGGAATTGTCTGGAGTTCAGGAAGATACTCCTGTCACAACAGGCAGGTCGATTGGATCTTGGCAGACCGAGCGTGGCAGCGTCATTGGCGGTAGGGATCGAGCAGAGGCGGTCATTGTTTGATGCCTTCGACCTTTTTGGGCCTAGGGCTAGATACGAGCAGTTCGTTGTATCTGCCGATCCAATCGTGCTGAATGTCAGTCCCCTGCCCCAATCTGGCAGGCCAGCAGGCTTCTATGGGCTAGTAGGCAGGTATACCATCACTGCATCTGCCAAGCCTACAGAGGTATATGTCGGAGACCCGATCACGCTGACCATAACTGTAGCAGGAGATCCATATCTTGCACCAGTCAGGTGGCCTGAATTGGAGCAGATCCCTGAGCTGGTCCAGAACTTCAAGATCCCCACAGAGCGGGCATCCCCGAATATCGTCAATGGCCAGAAGGTCTTTACACAGACCATAAGGGCAGTAAGCGATCAGGTCTCTAGGATCCCACCTATAGATCTGGTCTATTTCGATCCAGGGTCTGGCAGATATGTGACCGCGCAAACAGAGCCGATACCCATAAAGGTGCTGCCTACAAGGGTATTGACCGGCAAGGATGCGGGGGCCAGGCCAGAGGATGTAGGTCAGGTCAGCCAGATAGAGGCGATACGCCAGGGATTGGCAGCGAACTACGATGACCTTGGCATACTCCACAATCAGGCCCCTGCCGGTGTGGCCGCCTTTGTAAGCCCACTGCCATTGGCCACCTGGGCAGGGCCACTGGCCATCCTTGTATCAAGCCTTCTGATAAAGATCACCTTCCAAACACGCGCGTCCAGACAGGCCCTACGCCGCAGGAGGCAGGCAGGGGGCCGCGCGATCAAACGCCTGAAGATCGCTGCAAGGACAAGGGATCTGGATTGCGCTGCAGATGCGCTGCGGGACTTTATAGCTGACCGGTTCGGTCGCAATCCAGGTGCATTGACCCCAATCGACTGCCACCAGATCATACTGGCAGCCACCGCAGACCAGGGGCTTGCAGATGGGTTTCAGTCGCTGATGGGCAAACTTGAAGAGGCCAGATACGGTATAGCAGACCCAACTGTGATGTCAGAACAGTGGCTCAGTGGGGCAGTGGATCTCATAAGGAGGATTGACAAGAGGTCAGGCAGATGAAAAGACCGTGGCTATTACTACTTATCTGCCTTGGCCTTTATAGGCCTTGCCCTGCAAGGATGACCAGGCAGCAGATACTGGACCTATTCAACCAGGCAAACAGTACCTTCAGGGCAGCAAACCAGGAAGGCTCAGCAGAAAGACAAAAGGAGCTCTACCATCAGGCAGCACTTGCATATCAGAAGATCATCAGCGATGGTCAGATCCGGAATGCTAGGCTCTATTACAACCTCGCCAATGCATATCTACTGAGCGGGGATATAGGCAGGGCCATTGTCAACTATCGCAGGGCCGAGATCCTAGACCGTACAAATCCGAATATACAGAAGAACCTGGCCTTTGCCAGGTCCAAACGCATCGATCAGGTATCGCCAGGGACCCAACAACAGGTCCTGGCCGTATTATTCTTCTGGCACTTCGACCTGCCCATAGGTACAAAGGTCTGGGTAGCAAGCTGTGCATTTGGGGTCTTGTATATAGCCCTTACGATCATGGTATGGTTGGGCAGATCTGCCTTGTGCTCCAGCATCGCATCGATTGGCCTGATTGTGGCTTTGGCAATGGTCGGCTCTGTCTTGGTGGAACAGCATCAGTTGACCCACAGGAGGTTTGGCGTCATAATCCCAGAGCAGGTGGTGGCAAGGCAAGGCGATGGTCCAGGGTATCCTGAGGCATTCAAGGCCCCATTGCATGCGGGCACAGAGTTTGAGCTGATCGAGGCCAGGCCTGGATCTTATCACATCAGGCTGGCTGATGGCAGCGAGGGCTGGATCCCCGAGGATGCTGCTGAATTGATCTGACTATCCCCCACACCCCACCCTCAACTGCGCTATGATGTCGACCATCTTGGCCGCCCTCATCCTGGTGACAGGATCAATGCTGCAGGCCCTTGCATTCCAGGATGCATACTGCCTGTTGAGTTCCTGCCTGACCTGGTCTTTCCCCATATCTTCATCTATGCCAAGTATGATCCAGGGGTCGGCCTGGTCGAGTGCCTCTAATGGTAGATGCTTGGCGATGAACTCGCTGAGCACAGACGCTCCAAGCATTAACCTAGAACAGATGGCCTTTAGCCTCTGGAATACCTCAGGCCCTACGCTACCTGCTGCAGCAACGGCAATACACAGTTCCAGCACCTGGCAGCGGATCTGGATGGGATATGAACCAGCAGACTCCAGAAAGAGCCTATCGATCGTGGCCCAGTCACAGGCCATTACGGCCCTGATGAAATGCCTCAGTGCCCTCTCAAACCTCCACAGCCTTATCCAGCCCAGTCGCTGCCAGGCCACGTCACTTAAGAGCCAACCCCTGATGTAGCCTGCCTGCCTGGCCGTCAACCGCCCATTGACGGTTGCCACCGCACAAGACACAACCAGCCCCAACATTAGGCCTTCCATGTCCATTATTCAACCTGCACCGATTGGATCAGCCT
>JARYLO010000076.1 GCA_029907605.1 Sedimentisphaerales bacterium | reverse complement strand
CACGATAGGGCAAGGAGGCATATCATCTATTGGGCCTCAAGACAGAGTACATCCCCTATACCTGATAGGTTACCTCCACCTGACCAGGAGGCAAACCTGGCCAGGTGCGAGGCGGCGTTGCACAGCAATGGCGATATATCCAACTCACATTACGACATGAACCTTGTCTTTATCGACATGCTCTTTAGACACCTGCTTTGGACAGGGGATCTGGACCTTGCCAGGCAACTATGGCCTGTGATAGAAAGGCACCTTGCATGGGAAAGGAGGCTGTTTCGAAGGCCATTCGGACCCGACGGCCTGCCATTGTACGAGGCCTATGCGTGTTTCTGGGCAAGCGACGACATAGGCTACAACGGCGGCGGGACCACCGTGGCCAGCTCGTACAACTATTGGCATAATGCCATGGCCGCGAGGCTTGCCAGGCTTCTAGGCAAGGATCCACTGCCCTACAAGCAGGAGGCAGATCAGATAAGGCAGGCCATGTCCAGATACCTCTGGCTTGCAGACAAGGGATGGTTAGCAGAGTTTCGCGACCTGCTTGGGCTTCAACTCGCACATGAAGGTCCTGGGCTGTGGTCCTTCTACCATGCAGTAGACTCCGAAGCAATTGATCCATTTGAGGCCTGGCAGATGAGCAGGTATGTGGATGAGTATATACCACATATACCCGTTAAGGGGCCAGGGGTGCCTACTGGTGATTGGTATACAGTCGCTACAACCAACTGGATGCCGTATTCATGGTCCACAAACAACGTGGTCATGGCAGAGGCCATGCATACGGCACTTGCATTCTGGCAGATAGGCAGGTTGGATCACGCGTGGAGGCTGTTCAAGGGCGCGATCCTTGATAGCATGTACATGGGGATATGTCCTGGCAACCTTGGCATGTGCACTGGTTATGATGTATACAGGAGGGAGGCACAAAGGGACTTTGCGGATCCAGTTGGCACCACTGCCAGGGCCTTGATAGAGGGGTTGTTCGGTATAAGACCTGACACACTTGCAGGTCAATTGACTATCCAGCCCGGTCTGCCACCTCAGTGGGACTATGCCAGGCTCTATCACCCATCCATCCGCCTTGAATTCCGTAGACAAGACAAGGAAGATATCTACTTCATTGAGCCGAACTTCCCAAGGCCACAGGCCCTCCGGCTTGTGCTTGTGGCAAGGTCTGATACGGTAGTGAAGGTACAGGTAGACGGTAAGGATACGGATTGGCGACTAGTCGAGCCCTCTTTGGGCACTCCACGTATTGAGATCCAAGTTCCCCCAACTACTAGGTGCCAGATTGCCGTCCGCTGGGATGGAGATCCCTTAGTACATATGCCATCGGTTACCGCAAAGGATGACCACATTTGGATCCCTGTGGAGAAGGCCCATATCCAGGATCTTTACGACCCCCAAGGTATACTCAAGGACGTTGTCACAGGCCCGGATTCTGTCCAGGGCAGTATCCGCGCACACCCAGGGCACCACTGCCTCTTCCTGAGGATCCAGCAAGGACAGATGAAGTGGTGGGAACCGGTACACATGGATATGCCAGGCCAAGAGGAGGATACCACGTTTTTTATACCAGACGATCCGCAATGGGAGCTCATAGACATCAGTAGCCGCTTCAACGACAGATTGACCAGGATATTCGAAAACGACTACCTATCCCCCCGCTCGCCCTACTGTTCGCTATCAACGCCCAGGCAGGGCATCGGTACATGGTGCAGGCCCACTGCCAGTGCACAGATAGATGACAGCGGCCTTCGGATCATAGCAGGCCGCAATGGGGGCATATTCCGAACGCCACAGGGTCTTCCGTTTATGACCCCCGGCCCTGGTGACCAAAACAACGTGATCTTCCTTTCACAGTGGGACAACTATCCAAACGATCTGACCATCAGCCTTTCAGGTCGGGCAAGGCACCTGTATCTCCTTATGGCAGGCACAACAGGGCCTATGCAGAGCAGGTTTGACAATGGGGAGGTGCTCATAAGATATACAGATGGCACCACGGCCCGCCTTGCATTGCACAACCCCACCAATTGGTGGCCTATAGACCAGGACTACTTCATAGACGACTTCCAATTCAATCGGCCAGGCCCTATACCACCAAGGGTTCACCTCAGAACTGGGCAGGTATACATCTATGACCCTGCAAGCTTCAAGGGTAAAGGAGGGGCCATACCCGGGGGTGCCGCAACCATCCTGGACATGCCACTGGACCAAGGCAAGGCCCTGCAATCCATGACCTTGCGGGTCTTGGCAAATGAGATAGTGATGGGCCTGCTGGCCGTGACCTTGGCCAGATAGGCCTATCAGAGGATCTGGAGGTTGTCCTGGGGCCAGCAGGTACGTAGGATAGGTATGGCAGTGCCTTGATCGAGGCCAGTATGGACGAAGACCTCCAGCCATCACATGTGGATCGTTTGGCAATAGCCAAACAAAGGATGATCCGCTATGACCTGCAGGGCAGGGACATCAGGGACCCTATGGTACTGAAGGCCATGGCCAGGGTACCACGTGAGCTATTTGTCCCTGCAGAGTACTATGCCTGTGCATATGACGACAGGCCCTTACCGATAGGCCTGGACCAGACGATCTCACAACCTTACATTGTTGCGCTCATGACACAAGTCCTGCAGGTCGATAGCAACTGCACGGTACTGGAGATAGGTACTGGCAGTGGCTATCAGACCGCCATACTTGCCTGCCTGGCACAGGAGGTCTTCACCATCGAACGACTGGAGGCACTTGCCAAGAGGGCCAGGTCGAGCTTGGGGCAATTGGACCTCGATAACATTAGACTCATAGTAGCGGATGGGAGCCTTGGCTGGCCAGGACCTATCCAGTTCGACCGAATCATGGTCACCGCTGGTGTCCAACAGATACCAGGGCCATTACTAGAACAGTTGAGGACCGACGGCCTACTTGTGGCACCAGTTGGGACGTCTAGCCTGCAGACACTGACCCTTGTCCGCAAGAGACCATATGGCATTACCAGCCAGGCGATCTGCCCGGTCAGGTTCGTCAAGCTGATAGGAAGACATGGATTCCAGGACTGAGGCCAAACAGGTCTATCCTACATTGGCCATGCCCGTCAGGTATATCAAAGGGGTAGGTCCTACAAGGGCAAAGGCATTCGAGAGACTAGGCATAAAGACCGTCGCCGACCTACTGGAGTATTTTCCGCGAGATTGGGCCTTCGCGCCACAGTGTACCACCATAGATAGACTCACCCCGGGCCAGACCGCAACGATCAAGGGACAGATCATCTCCGTGGACTATCAGGCCTTCCGCCGTGTACCACTGATGGAGGTCATCATCTGCGACCAGACCGGCAGTTGCAGGCTGATCTGGTTCCATGGGGGCTTCCTCCGGGAGCGGCTTATACCAGGTCAGACCATAGTGGTATGCGGTAAGGTGGAGTCCTATAGGTACCAGCTACAGATGGTCAACCCCAGATTTGTCCTATACGACCGTGACGGCCAGATCGATCCTTCTGAGCTTCTCAGTGGGCCTATATACCCTGCCTGTGCAGGGCTTGCCAATCACGTCATCAAACGGACCATACACCAGGCCCTTGATCAGCTCGGACACCTGGTCGAGGAGTTCTTTGAGCCTGGCTTCCTAAAGGAAAACGACCTGATAGACAGGCGTCTGGCATTTGAATGGATCCACCGGCCCCAAGATAGGGCCATGGTGGATGCAGCACTCAGGAGGCTAAAGTTCGATGAACTATTCCTGATGCAGGCAGGACTTGCCATAAGGCGATATCACGTCCAGCATAGTGCCACTGCAAGGGCTATGAAATGGTCGCCTCAGATAGATGCGCGGATACGTCGAAGGTTCCCATTCGAGCTGACTGAGGATCAACAACAGGTCATAGAACAGATCATATCCGACATGTCTAGACCTGTACCCATGAATCGGCTGCTGCAAGGCGATGTCGGTTCTGGCAAGACCGTTGTTGCTTTATACGCTGCCCTCCTGGCCGTGGCAAACAAGGGGCAGGTCGCCATCATGGCGCCCACCGAGATCCTGGCCCAGCAACACTTTGAAAGCATAGAGCGATTCCTACAGGGTAGCAGGGTCAGACGTGTGCTATTGACAGGCGGTATCAGCGGCACCAAGAGACGGCAGATCACCTCCATGATCAAGCGTGGCCAGATGGATATAGTGGTGGGCACAGTGGCATTGCTGGAGGAGGATGTGGAGTTTGCAGACCTGACCCTGGTCATAATAGATGAACAGCACAAGTTTGGGGTGGCCCAGAAGGGTGGCCTCCGCAAGGACTTCACACCACATTGCCTGGTCATGACCGCCACACCCATCCCAAGGACACTTGCCATGACTGCCTTTGGGGACCTGGATGTGTCTGTGATACGCCACTGTCCGCCTGGAAGGGGCCAGGTCGTCACTAGGCTTGTGGATACTGGCCAGAGGGAACGGGCCTATGACTTCATCCGCGCCCAACTGAAGGCAGGTAGGCAGGCATACTTTGTCTACCCCCGGATCTCGAATGCACAGACCGATACGGCACTCAAGGCAGCAACAGAGCAGTACCAGGTCCTTGCCAGGGAGGTGTTCCCAGACTTCCGGGTCGGACTGCTGCACGGCCAGATGTCCTCCAAGGACAAACAGAGGATCATGTCCCCCTTTAGGTCTGGCAGTCTCC
This sequence comes from Sedimentisphaerales bacterium, assembly GCA_029907605.1. Lineage (GTDB taxonomy): Bacteria > Planctomycetota > Phycisphaerae > Sedimentisphaerales > Anaerobacaceae > DTPU01. Next base: position 8,449 of record JARYLO010000076.1, on the reverse strand, counting down.
ATGTGCTTGTATCGACGATAGTCATAGAGGTCGGGCTGGATGTACCAAATGCCACGGTGATGGTCATAGAGGACGCTGACCAGTTCGGCCTTGCGCAATTACACCAGCTTAGGGGCAGGATAGGTCGGGGTGCAGCAAGGTCTTATTGCCTGCTCTTTGCCAACACTGACAATGAGCTGGCCCGCCAGCGTCTAGAGATTATGACTAGCTGTAACGACGGTTTCCAGATCGCTGAGCACGACCTGCGACTCAGGGGGCCTGGAGAGCTGTTCAGCACCCGCCAACACGGCCTACCTGACCTTAAGATAGCCGATATCGCCCAGGACTACGACCTGCTGATGCTGGCCAGAAGGGCTGCCTTTACCTTGATCGAACACGATCCGTACCTGCGGCAGCCCCCTCATCAGGCAATCCGCAGGGCATTGCTAGAGAGGTTCGGCCAGAGGATCGGGCTGGTCGACGTTGCCTAGGACAAGCTACGAGAAGTTGTAATGCTTGACTACACCCTCGTGCACATGCCATGTGCACTCGAGGTCCTTTGGGAATATCACCAGATCCCCAGGCCCAAAGCTGGTAGAATCCTTGCCATCGGTCACGGTCACCTTGCCTTGCAATATCAGACAGGTCTCTGTCTCGGTATAGACCCAATCGAATGTGCTGGGTTCACAACGCCATATAGGCCAGCTCTTACAGACCTCCAGCTCCTGCGGCGATGGTTTCCGCACAATGACGTCCTTTACGGTCGGCATACATTCACCTCCAATTGCTGGAACTCCAGGATATTATACGTGGCAAACAGCAGGTGTGAACCTGTTTTATGGCCTGTCAGGCCAGGTATATGCCCCCAACGCGATGGTCTGGTCAATGAGGTGGTAATCCCCCTGGACCCAGACCGCATCAGGATCCAAAGGATCTGCGGGCTTGTCCAGGTCTGCAGGGTCTGCCCAGTAACCACGCCTGACAAAGAGACCTACTGATCCCGCATCCTCGATCAGGTCCGCCATGTTCTGGGCAGTAACTAGACCAGGGATGTAACTGCGGTGCATGGCCAAGGTACTGGCTAGATCGGCCAAGACCTGGGCTGGATGGTTGCTGCATATGATAGAGTCGCTGATCGATATGCGGCTATTGGTCAGGACGATGGCAGCCATGCCGCAGAGATTATCAACGATAGTGGATCTGGTCAGGACTATGTCACTGTCGCATGCCGACAGTGCAGCACCTGTAGGCCCAAGGCAACGGTTGCCAACCAAGAGGCAATTGGCAATGGTAAGGCTCGAGCCTACACAATCGATCGCTGCCCTGGTCCTATCGGATATGCCGCTGATCACAAGGCCCTCCAAGGTGACCTTTGGGTTGCCTGAGATGGTCAAGACAGGGTCGGTACCATCTGGCTGGATGACTGGATATGATTGCGGTGGCCCAGTAATGGGGTCTATCCCGGTTATGGTCACGGCCCTCTGCCCAATTTGGATCGGTTCGCAGTAGTTGCCAGGTCTGACCAAGACCATTGCCCCTTCCGGTGCAACATCCAATGCCTGCTGGATGCTATGGAATGGATGCAGGTCCGTGCCATCCTCAAACCCATTGGCTGGCAGGCCGCTATCTACAATTATGGTGTTGCTTAGGCTCACAAAGTATGCACGGACCTGGTGATCTTGATCCATGATGATAAACACATTTGAACAAGGGCTAGCGAAGGTACCTCTCCAACCAACGAACTCAAAGCCTGGATATGCCTGGGCCTGAAGATACACCACAGCCCCATCGTTGTACTCAAAGACCCCTACCCCGGGCTGCACCACGCGACCCCCGCCAGTGGAGCTGACTTGCAATGTCCTTGTCGACCTACAATCATACCAGCACCTTATCCCAGGATTGTTCTGGATGATCTGAGGGATGTATGTGTTATATGCGTCCTCATCCAGAGGATTGGCCTGGAGGTCGAGGGCCTTTAGGCCTTTCAGGCCTTTAAGTGGCGAGATATCTGTTATGTAGTTGTATGCAAGATAAAGGTATTGCAGGCCATCCAACCCCTGGAGTGGCGACAGGTCACTGATCAGGTTTTCGCTTAGCCAAAGTGTCTGGATGTGGCTCAACCCAGCCAACGGGCCAATATCACTTATCCGGTTGTTACTGAGGCACAGCTCAATAAGGCCTGTGAGATTGGCTAGAGGGCTGATATCTGAGATGAGGTTATCCCTTAGGTCCAGCTCTGTCAGGTTGGTGAGGCCTGCCAGTGGTCCTACGTCGCTGATCGCATTCAACCTTGCAACAAGGATCTTTAGCCTATACAAACCTACCAGTGGCGAAAGGCCAGTGACCTGGTTCATGTGTATGTTTAAATACCTTAGGTTCACAAGGCCAGAGAGCGGCCCTATGTCACTACAACGGTTGTTGTTGATATCCAGGTCCTCAAGATTGGTCAGGCCTGCCAATGGACTGATATCAGCAATCTGGTTCCAGGATAGATACAATGCGCGAAGGTTTACCACGTATTCAAGTCCAGTCAGGTCCTTGATACCCATGTCTGAGGCACTGAGATAGGTGAGGGCCAACATGTCTTCTGGCTGGGGCTCTGCAATGCCAAGGGCCTGCTGGATGGCCAGTTTGAGGTTCGGGTCTGGGATGTATACATCTGCCTTGGATAAGACCTGGCCGAATAGGCCAAGATAGATCAGCGCACAGACCCTACCTTTCATCCTTCGCCTTCCTGTCAAGACGGCCTTTAGGATGCCAACCCTGGAATCAACCTTCCAAATCTATAGTGCCATCTGCAGGAAGTTCGTAACGGTTTCTTAATAGATTATTGGCCCAGGCGATCTACTTGCCTGTGTGGTACCTCCATATGCACCTAGATTGACCCGCCCCCCATTCGGCTCCAACTCATACCCAACCCCTATACCTGGATCCCCAGCATCTATACAGGGACTAGTAACCTCATCCACCTGCCAAACCCCAACCTCAGCATCCCACCTCCCACCTCCAGACCTCAAGTGATAATCACCCCACTCCCATATAACACCTCCTTCACCCTCAACCCACCTGCCAGCCCGTGCAAACAATGGATCTGCCGATAGATTCCCCACCCCCTCCCATAAACCTGTTATGTCCGTATACCTCACCTCAGGCCTGCTAGATCCCTCTACCCCTATCACCCTGCCCACATTGCCCCATACAATGCAATGGCTGATCAATACTTGACTATCCACCAAGTATACACAACTCCCTGTTGCACCAACCACATTCTCAGTAATCGTACAATGAATGAACTGGGCAGAGCTGTCTTTGCACTTGATGATGGCACCACTTGCCGCTTCAGTACGATTTCCAACGATCAGGCAATGTTCTATAGTAGGCATGCCCCCCGTACAGACCAGGGCCTCCCCACTGAACCCCTGGGCCCTGGATATGACAAGGCCCTTGATCTTGGCATCAGATCTACTGATCGTTATGACTGGTCCATAGCCTTTACCCAGGATTCTGGGATACGCATGCATCTCTATGCTGTTTGGCCCTGTCCCGACCAGTTGGATGGACTTGCCTGAGATCTCGATACACTCATAGTAAGATCCTGGCCTGATCAGCACAGATGCCCCATCTGCAGCCACATCAATCGCCTCCTGAATAGAATCAAACGGATGGGATTCTGTGCCGTCCTCAAGTCCGTCACTTACCTCGTTACTCTCAGGTGCTGGGTCGCCAGGCGCATTGTCATCTACATAGATAGTACTGCTACAACTGACAAAATGTGCACGGATCTGGTGGTCCTGATCCATGGTCAAGAATACTGGGTTGCTTAATGCATTGTATGTACCCTTCCAGCCTGCAAATACAAAGCCTGGGTCTGCCTTTGCACGGAGCAGGACTAGCTGGCCAAAGGGGTATGTAAATACACCACTTCCCAGCTCTACTATCACGCCGCCCTTTGTACATGAAAGCACCAGTCGCGGCGGGCCGCAGTGTGGGTAGACTATGCTTATGCCAGGGTTGTTTGCCATGATCTGGGGTATCTGCTCCAGGCAGGCCTGTTCGCTCAATGGGTTACAAAGGACATTCAGGTCTTCCAGGTGTCTTAGATTCAGTAGCGGCGAAAGGTCTGTTATCTGGTTCTCGTGTAGGTGGAGCAATCTCAGTTCGCTAAGCCCAGATAGTACGGATATGTCACTTATCTTGTTCCGGTAAAGGTATGCGGTCTCAAGATGCACCATGTCAGATAGCACCGATATATCGCTGATCTTGTTATCATGTATATCCAGGTACCGCAGGTTCTTGCAACCAGCAATCGGTGATAGGTCATTGATGTAGTTGTTGTTCAGGTCAAGGTACTCAAGGGATACAAGGCCAGAAAGGGCATCTATTAGGTATATCCCCCCGCCATAATTATTATTGCGGGAAAGATCGAGGTATTGAAGGTTCTTTGCATACTCTAGGCCTGTCAGATCCTTTATCGCCCTCAGGCTTGCATCAAGCGAAGTTAGGCCAAGCATATCGGATGGCGTTGGGTCCACCATCCCAAGTGCCGCCTCTATAGCGGCTTTTAGGTTATCATCCGGGATGTATACAGGCCCTTGTGCAAGGGCCATAGAACCAAGCACCATTAGAATTGGGACAATGCCACCCTTCATATGCCCACCCTCCTAAAGTGATCTACTTGCCTGTGTGGTACCTCCATATGCACCTAGATTGACCCTCCCCCCATTCGGCTCCAACTCATACCCAACCCCTATACCTGGATCCCCAGCATCTATACAGGGACTAGTAACCTCATCCACCTGCCAAACCCCAACCTCAGCATCCCACCTCCCACCTCCAGACCTCAAGTGATAATCACCCCACTCCCATATAACACCTCCTTCACCCTCAACCCACCTGCCAGCCCGTGCAAACAATGGATCTGCCGATAGATTCCCCACCCCCTCCCATAAACCTGTTATGTCCGTATACCTCACCTCAGGCCTGCTAGATCCCTCTACCCCTATCACCCTGCCCACATTGCCCCATACAATGCAATGGCTGATCAATACTTGACTATCCACCAAGTATACACAACTCCCTGTTGCACCAACCACATTCTCAGTAATCGTACAATGAATGAACTGGGCAGTACTTGCCTGGCAAAGGATTATAGATCTTGAAGTGCTTGAAAGGCCATTTCCAACAATAAGACAGTGGCTAATGACAGGGCTGCTGGCCGAACACCAGATCGCTGCTGCAGGATTACCTGCGCAGCCTGTTATGATAAAGCCCATGACACGGCAATCACGGCCCTCACCATGGGCAAAACGCACGGCAGGCCCGCTTTCAGTAGTGATCACTGGCCAGTCTGACAGAAATGGATCATTGGGTTCCCCACCAACCAACCTGACAGACTTACCGAGTAGGTCGATCGGTCCTACATACCTCCCAGGCCTGACCAGGATCGTGGCACCATTTGCCGCTACCTCTAAGGCATCCTGTATACTTGCAAGTGGGTAGTTAACCGTTCCATCTTGCCTAAGGTAATCCCTGGCATCGTCATCAACAAAGAGCCTATCATGCAGACTGACAAAGTTGGCCTTGATCTGACAATCCTCCTGCAGACGCAAGAACAAAGGATTGTCATTGCCACCTACGCTGCCAGACCAATGTGAGAACCTAAACCCATCCTCGCAGACCGCCTCTACCAATATCACCTCTCCTCGCCCAAATGAGAAGGTGCCCTCACCAGGGCTAGTAACATGACCACCGCGACCTGCGCTGATCTGTACCAGGACACGCGTATCACATGGATTGCCACGTATGGTCAGGTTGGGGTTGATTGAGAGCATCTTTGGAATATAGACTTGGCATGCAGTGTCATCCAATGGGTTATCGGCCAAGTCCAAAACAGATAGACCACCCGCCAGCCCACACAGCGGCCCTATATCAGAGATCCGGTTATTGGCTATGCTCAGGTACCAAAGCCCTGACAAGACTGATAATGTACCGATGTTAGATATCTGATTCCCGCTGATATCAAGGATCTCAAGATTGGTCAGGCCTGATAGTCCTGATACGTCCTCTATGAGATTGGACCGAAGGTCTAACCGCCTAAGGCAAACCAACCCGGATAGAGGGCTGATGTCCACTATACGATTCATACCCAACCAAAGCTCTTGAAGGTCTCCTAGCCCTGCGATCGGCGACAGATCAACGATCATATTGGATTCTAGATCGAGTCTCTTGAGATTGGAGAGCAATGCCAACGGGCCTAGATCCACGATCCTGTTGGAGCACAACCACAACTCCTCGAGACCAACCAAACCTGCCAAGGCCGACAGGTCCTCAATAAGATTGGAATCCAGATCCAGGCGATATAGATTGCTTAGATCCTTCAAAGGCCTGAGGTCGTTGATCCGGTTATAATCCAAATCCAGGTTTTCAAGGCCAGTTAAACCAGAAAGAGGACCAATGTCTGTAATCTCGTTTCTGCTGAGATCAAGCTCTCGAAGATTATAGAGGCCGGAAAGCGGCTTTAGATCGGTTATATGGTTAAACGCAAGGTACAGGGACCGAAGGTTGGATGCATACTCGATACCGGTAAGATCCCGTATCTGTCTTGAACCAGCACTCAGATCTGTAAGTAGCAGCATGTCTTCAGCCGATGGGTCAGGCCTGCCAATTGCCTCTTCGATGGCCGCCTTCAGGCCTGGATCTGGTATGTAAACACCTGCTAACGCCGTTGAAGCCAGCAAGATCACAATGACAAACACCCTTGCCATCAAACCCTCCTTCCCAGAATACCTACAGCATAAAATCATATGTAACAATAGTTGATTGATCTGGAGGTCTGTCATCCTGATCTATGATCATGTGGATGTATCTTATGCCCTTGGCCTTCAACTCATCCAGGATCTTCTGCGATATACCGGGTTCAAGGGCTGGTTCAAACAGAAAATTCTCCACCAGATTGTGGTGCTCTGGCATATAGCTTTGCGAATAGTAGCCTTCTAGGACGATTGGGTCACTGGTCAAGCCCTCTATCACGGTCTGACGCCAGCGCTTTAGGGGTGCCGTGCTGCCTACCCATGTGGTATACCCAGCAGGCAATGCTGGGTAATAGAAGGATGTCCTTATGGTAATACCATTCCTGCTCAGGGTACGCTCTTGGATAACATCGTTGCCATCAGCAGGACTTACCTGCCAAAGGTATACCCTGCTACTTGAGGTCTGCCTAAGACATGCAGGCCACAGCCCTTGATACCAGGCAGGTACCTGCTGCTGGTACTTGAGATCCAGGGTGATGACCTTGTAAGGGGTATAGCCTTGCGTTCCAAGGTCAGCAAGTGTGAAGATAGGATTCTCTGCCTCGGTAACCTCTGTTCTGATCCCCGGGGTTATCAATTGATATTGCCTGTCACCCATAGACCAGGTGTCTATCAATATCTGGCCGTCAAAACTATGCCGGGCCTGAGAACTGAGATCCAGACTGACATTCCGGACCCGGTCGCCATCCAGGAACTCTATTGAGACCTGCTGATAGATCCCATCAGCCAGGCTATCTGGATCCATCGCCATGTTCTTGGTCTGGATATGCCAGCGGGACTTGAGCCGGTGTACTGCAAATATATCGGTTGTATCCTGTAACAGATGGCACTCACCGGTAAACACCTCGAATGTAAGTGGCTGATTGATCAGGAATGTCCTTACGGCCCGATCGCCTGAGGCCTGTGGTACCTCGCGGACTTGCTTGATCACGATACCACCGTTGGGCAATGTCTTATCACCTGGTGCAACCTTCTTGTATTCAAGGTCCAGTGTGAATGAGTCCTTGCCTGTAACCTCCTTGAAGGTCTTACTGACCAGGATCAATAGGTTACCCAGTTCCTTGTAGTCCGCCGAGAATGTCATCACCGTACCACCCAAAGGCACGAGGCTCGAATACTGCTTGATATCAGAAGGCACAGGCACCTTTAGGGCCCAGCCTGAGAGGATCTGCAGTATCACCTCCTCGGGTATGGCCTGACCTGTTGGGTTGGTTACAGAGGTGGCACCAAGCTGACTGACCAGGTGGATCTGGCCTTTATCTGTAGTGATCTCTACTGTTGCCACACCGTTTGCCAGCTCTATCGGGTCTGGAAACGATGGGTTCACAAGGATAGCCATGCCAACCTTTGATTCATCTACAGCCCGCTTGATCCTTTCGAGGTACGCATTCTCATTATAGAAGCTCGTGAAGGTCTTACGGATGGCCCTAAACACGCCCTGTTCAGAGGGCCTACATGGATCGCATCCGCATGGACCGCTGCTATCGTCATCCAGGTCATCTGCAGGGCAACCACTGTAGCTGTCATAGAGCCCTGCACCGCTGTACTGCTCACTATCCTCAACATTGGTGGAGCTGCGGAACCTGAGCATCGTATGGGAGTCGAACCCTATCTTCGGATCGGTCAGCCCAAGCAGGGTCTCGGCCTGGACCTGGGGATCA
>JARYLO010000075.1 GCA_029907605.1 Sedimentisphaerales bacterium | reverse complement strand
GAAAAAGCCAAAGAATTTGCTGATAAAGGAAATGACGGCGATCAGCACCGCCGCTTGAGTCACCGTCTGGCGTTTTAAGACGTCCGGAATATCCATCCTGCCTTACCTGCCTTATCCCACCACTGCTATTAATTGGGCTTTAATTATTTTGAGGGATGTATTCTACCAAAAATTAGGAGAGCAAACTATATTTGGGGGACACAGACTGCTCCGGATAGAATGGACTTTAATAGATGATTGATCAGGAAGCAGCCTATGTCACCGGAAGAAACGAGGGACACGAAGCTTTTTCTGTGAGAGTAGAGTTAAGAGGAGGCCATGGGAAAAGAGTCATGTCCTCACGGGACAAACCCGACTTGAACATGGAGAGCCTCATCAGGTTTGCCAAGGCAGAGATGGGTTTGAATGGCAGGTGGAGTCCGCGCCTCCCTTATCCTGTTGGATGCCTTGGTGGGCTCCTGTTTGACTTCATCTCCGGTATTACAGGAAGGCCCTTGCCGATCAGCTCGATCAGGATCAAGAAGTTCTGTGCCAATACATGTTTTGATGCCTCAAAGGCATTTGCAAGTGGTTTCAGACCACCCTACACCATATATGAGGGCCTAAGAAGGACCATCAGGTATGAGTTTTGTCGCGTTGGGAGGGTCAGATAGGAAATGTCGCTTGGGTACAGCGTGTGCTGTGCTTTGGATAAGCGAGGATTGAGTGTGCCATTGAAGGAGAGGAAAGATGGCCAAGTATGCATTGTGTGTGGGGATCAATGACTATCCAGGGACAAGTAGCGATCTGGCAGGCTGCGTCAATGACGCAAAGGATTGGGCGGAGGTCCTGGGCAAGCGGGGTTTCCAAACACAGCTGCTGCTGGACCGTAAGGCCACAGGCGCAGCTATCAGACAGGGGATCAGCGATCTGATGACCAAGGCAAGGACAGGCGATACGGTGGTGATCCAGTACTCGGGCCATGGCTCCTATGTGCCTGATGAGGATGGGGATGAGCCCGATGGGACGGATGAATGCCTTTGCCCTTATGATGTCAGGTCAAAGGGGCCGATTACGGATGATGAGCTGTTCGACCTATTCAGTCAGAAGGCAAAGGGCACGAAGGTGGTGATGATCGCAGATTCGTGCCATTCTGGTACGGTAGCAAGGTTCGCACCCATCTCAACACCCCCACCAGTAAAAGGCCGCAGGTACATCCTTGACAGGGTCAAGTTTCTTCCGCCTGCGGCCTTTCTTTCTAGAGAGGATACAGCCAAACTGGGCTCTAGGAGGAAGGCCAGGTCCTCTAATCCTCCTGGTCGCTATGCCGCCCTGTTGCTTGCTGCCTGTCAGGATACAGAGTATAGCTACGATGCCTACTTTGGAGGAAGGCCTAATGGCGCTTTTACCTATGTTGCCATCAGGGCCTTGTCAAACTTGCCGCAAAGGGCCACATACATGGATTGGCTAAAGGCCATCAGGAAGCGGCTCCCTTCGCAGCAGTATCCACAGACGCCAAACCTCTTTGGCTCATCCAGTATGAAGAGGTGGAAGGTCCTGGCTTAGGCCATAAGGATCAAAGGCAAAGGCCTTGAAACAAGGGCACGATGTGCCCTTTTTTCATGGGCAAAGCGAATTGCTGTTGATCTGCAGGTCGTGTTTGCTATAGTATTGCTAGAGGCCTTGATGCCTTGGAGCTTATCATTCGGATGGGGGTGTTGTAATAGGCGTGTTGAACATTCTTTGTCTGGATCGATAGGACGCGAGATAGATGGGTCAAGGAGGTCCGGCTCTTAAGGCGGATACAAAGGGCAGTATTAATATAGCGCGATATTCTGCCGGTTCACACCCCTCTACCATCACCGCTATGCGTCCGGTGTCCTCGGATGTATCGCTCCGCATACCAATACTCGATGACGGGCAGGCCTATCAGGCCCCTGCGATCCAGGAATTGTCTATCCGTGTGATGGACATAGTCCTGTCGGTCTTGATCCTTGCAATTGCCTGGCCGGCGATGCTCGTGCTTGCCGTACTTATCAAGATTACCTCGCCAGGGCCAGCGATTTACAAGCAGAAGAGGGTGGGGAAAAACGGTAAGATCTTCATGCTCTACAAATTCAGGAGTATGGTCCCTGATGCGGAGAAACACACTGGTCCAGTCCTTGCTAGTCCAAATGATGGCAGGGTCACGTCCATAGGCAGGTTCATGAGGAGGACTAGGCTCGATGAGCTCCCTCAGTTGTTCAATGTACTCAAGGGGGATATGGGCCTTGTGGGGCCCAGGCCTGAGAGGCCATGCTTTGTGTACAGGCATAAGGCATTGCAGGGTATAAGGCTATCGGTGCGGCCTGGCATTACTGGTCTTGCTCAGGTCCGCGGCGCGTACGATCTGAGGCCTGAGCACAAGCTCAGGTACGACTATCTGTATATCCGCAATCGCTCTGTATGGTTAAACCTCGGGATCCTGGCAAGGACCGTACCTGTGGTGATCCGCCAGCTCGGCCGATGAGCTGCCCTTATTGCTTGAACTGCGGCAGCTTGGCCAGGTACTTTTCTGGTTCCTTGTTGAATGCCTCCTTGCAGGCCTCGCAGCAGAAATAGACCTTCTTGCACTGGTATTCTACGAAGATGTTCCTATCGATCGGCCCTCCCATGACAGGACAGTCTGTCTGCTCGATGGCCGCTGCCCCTGGGGTGTTTGGGCTGACCGGCTGGTTTGCCTCCGGTACAGGGGCCTTTTCCGGGGCAGGTTGATGAGCAGGGCCTGGCTGTTCCTTTTTTGAGCAGCCGGCAAGGAGGATCATAAGAAGGGTTACCACGCCAATGCTAGATAAACACTTCTTACCCATCTGCAAATCCTTTCCATAAGGTGTTTCTTTATTATACGTCAGATCATGGAAGTAAGGTCCTAAAAAGGTGCGCATGAAGGTCCCAATAAGTCTATAATAGAGGAAGGAGCGGAACCAAGGCAGGATGCCCATCCTAGAGCCAATTCAATAGGGGTGTATGCCATGTCTTGTAGGTGGAGGATGATGATTGTGGTGTTTGGGGGGATCCTGGCTAGTGCAGCATCTGCCCAGGTGGAGATATCCCCTGTCCAGTTCTACATAAGGGCAAGGCCAGGGGACCTTGTTGCCAGCTCATTTACGGTCTGGAATGTCGGCAGCGATCAGGTCATAGGGATGAAGGTTCGTTTGGTAGACCTGGTCCAGGCCGAGGATGGTAGGCTGATCCCAGTGGAGGCCCTGGATCAGGCCCTGGGGGCTGCAGGGCTGCGTTCCTGTGCTGGATGGATCGGTCTGCAGGCCCAAGGCATAGAGGTTGGGCCTGGCCAGGACAGGGTGGTGGCTATGGAGATCAAGGTCCCTCCAGGTGCAGCAGACCTTTATTGGGCAGGCGTGGAACTCAGCACAAATAGCGAGGGGCAATCAGGGGCGATCCTGAGGGAGTATAGGTATCTGATACCGGTGCTGGTCCAGGTGGGCAGTCAGAGGCCCTCCTCGGACGTGCAGATAGAGGACACAGGCCTTGCCATTGGTCCTGCTGGCCAAGCCCAGGTCTACATGGTCTTGAGGAATGCGGGCCTTGGTTATAGCCAGGTCAACGGTACAGCGAGGATAATTGCCCTGTCTGGCGACAGACAGCAGGTTGTAATGCCTAGGTTGGTATTCGATCGCGTAGGTATCCTGCCTGGCAGTAGGTTGGTCGTCCGGCAAGACCTGGACCAGCCGCTTGCTAAAGGTACATATAAGGTCTCTATATGGATCTCAATTGATCGCAGGACCGGTGCGAGGCGCGAGCGATCTGTGGCCTTCGGCCAAGGCCCACAGTTGGACCTCTACCTTAACCAGTTCGGCCAGGCAGTTGCTACGATCGTATTGGGCCCATCAGATGCAATAGATCCAAAGGCGGAGCCAAGGCTCTTTTTTGAGGATGATGGCAGGCCCATGAGATTATTATTGGACCAGGCCTCCAGGGAGCCGCTTTTTGTGGGCAGTAAGACCATCACAGTGCGGAGCAACTGCAGATTGGATGTTACCGCCGAGGCATCCGGAATGTCTGCTGCGGGAGGGATTTGGGTGCCGAATCTATCCCAGGCCTTTGGCCAGCCGGATCGCGTCCAGTTACAGCTTACAGGCAGGCGTATCGAGGTCAGCAGACTGGCCAGCAGTACAGAGCGTGTGGTGAGGCTGGCCGTCACATGTGCGCCTAGGCTGTAAAGGCCTGAATCCCTGTAAGCCTTGCAGGACCGCTACAATCCGCAAGATCGGCAAGTTCTGCATCCTGCTGTAGATTTGGGCGGCATATACTGCCATACTAGGCCCATTGGTACTGGAAGCGATCTGGCCTGTTGGATAGAATACGCATAGTAGGTAACGGGCCTTTGGGTAGGTGGCAGATCAGGAGGAGGCAGATGGATCCAGAAAAGCTTCAAGAACGATTAGAGGAGCTGGTCAAGGAGTTTGGTCCTTGCAAGGATCCACAGAGCCAAAGGCTCGCTGAACTGGCCAGACAGGCCCAGGAGAGCCACAAGAAGCTCCGCAAGAGCCTCGAGAGTCTGCAGGACGCACTAGACTATCTGCGAATCTGTATCAAGTATCAGGCCTTTGATCTTGAGGCCACCAGGCGTGAGAACGAATACCTCAAGCGCCTGCTCGACGACCGCAATTCCAGGCAATAGACACGCAGGCCTGCGGATCGATTTCCTGCCCTAGGTAAGACCACCATCCCATTGTCTTAACAAGGCCAATCTGTAAGCTATTGCTTGGCGATATTACGAAAGGAATGGCCATGAAGAGATTCCTTCTTGTGACTGCGGTCGTAATGCTTGGGGCAATGAGCTTGTCTGCTGCGGAGTATATGATAGGTGCGGACCTATCCTTCCTGAAGTATGCTGAGGACAGGGGCACGGTCTTTAAGGAGGGAAATGAACCTAGGTCCGGACTGCAGATCTTCAAGGACCATGGCTACAATTGGGTCAGGCTAAGGCTGTTCCATAGCCCAACACAATTGCCAAACAATCTGGACTACACCATCGCCCTTGCCACCCAGGCAAAGGCAATGGGATTCAAGTTCCTGTTGAACTTCCACTACTCAGATACATGGGCAGATCCTGCCAAGCAATACATACCTAGGGCATGGGAGGGTAAGTCGCATCAGGAGCTTGTGCAGGCAGTTTATGAATATACACGTTATACCATCACTGCCATGGCCAAGGCCGATGTCCTGCCCCAGATGGTCCAGATAGGAAATGAGATATCCAATGGTATGCTCTGGCCTGATGGCCAGTTACCCCAGAATTGGGACAACCTTGCGGACCTATTGAAGGCAGGGATCAAGGGCGTAGAGGACGGCAGCGCAGGCCAGACCAGGCCAAAGATCATGATCCATATAGACAAGGGCGGCGACAAGGCCGCTACGAAGGCGTTCTTTGACAAGCTGCATTCCTACGGCATCGAATATGATGTGATAGGCCAGTCATACTATCCCTGGTGGCATGGCACGTTGCTTGATCTAAGGGAGAATTTGATCTTTATGGCCAACGAGTACGACAAGGATATCATCCTGGTGGAGGTGGCATATTGCTGGAGGCCGACCGAGTACAGAAACAAACCAGCGCCATTCCCTGAGAGCCCCGAAGGCCAGAGGGACTTCCTGGATGAGGTGCATAGATTGGTACTTTCTGCGCCAAACAACAGGGGAAAGGGCCTGTTCTGGTGGGAGCCTGCAGTTGCGCCTGGGCCTTTGCGTAACAGGGGCTTCTTTGACGACTCCGGCAATGCCCTGCCTGTGATCATGGTATTCGATCGATTCACCAGGAGGTGATATCCCTGCTGAAGGTAACCAAAGGGTTGGAGGCTGATCGTGAAAACTAGCAAGGAATTCCTTCTGGTAATCTGTATCTGTCTTTGCCTGACAGGTTATTCGTGTGCACTGATGGCCCAACAGGCCGCATACCAAAAGGGTACAAGGACAGGGCAGATCAGCTGGAGCAGGCTCAATGAGGTCTCAGGGCTGGTTGTCAGCAGGATCAATAAGGGCATCATATGGGTACACAATGATTCAGGCGATAGACCATGTATCTATGCGATAAACCCTCAAGGTGACCTGGTTGCCACCTTCACTGTCACAGGTGCCCAGGCCGTAGATTGGGAGGATATCGCTGCAGGGCCTGGCCCTGAACCGAATGAGCACTATCTCTACATAGCCGACATAGGCGACAATCATGGAAGACGCAGATACGTGACCATCTATCGTGTCAAGGAACCGATGGTGGATCCAGATTCGAGGGCTAGTTCAGGCAAGACCGCACCTGCAGATGCAATCCGCATGGTATATCCAGATGGGCCAAAGGATGCAGAGGCCCTTTTTGTAGACCCCTTGACAAAGGACATGTATGTGATGTCAAAGAGGGAATTGTTCTCACATCTTTATCGACTGCCGTACCCACCTTCTACCGGCGAGCTGAACAGACTGGAGCTTGTGACCGTCCTTCCAGCAGGGCTAATCACTGCAGCAGACATCAGCCCTGCAGGTACAAAGATTATAGTCAGGACCATGACCAAGGCGTACCTGTGGGAACGCGATCCGAATACGTCCTTGGCCCAGGCCTTGCGCAGAATACCATTGAGGCTGCCCATACAGAAGGAGCTCCAAGGGGAGGCCATTGGGTTTGATCCAGATGGCATGGGCTACTACACCATAGGCGAGGGCAGAAATCCTGTTATCTACTACTTCTTGCCACAGGCTGGTCAGAAAGAGACCTCACCTGCAGTCGATTCGACAGATCCCGCTGGCTAATCCTGGGCATGCTGCCTTGAACTCGACTGCGCCCTTGTCCCTTGTGGAGCGTATGATGGCTAGCCCCCTGCCTTGATAGCAGGTTGCAATCATGTCCTTGTAGTCTTGATTGCCATCATTGTCCGCATTGCCTATCCCATGGACCTTTGCAGGGCCAGTCAGCTCGAACTGTATCTGATGATCGGCGTCAGGGACCAGGACGCCTTGCTCATCTACCACCCTGAACTCTATGTGACAGATATCCTTGCCATCTGCCAGCAAGGTCGTTGTGTCAGGCAATAGCTCTATCCTGGCAGGTTTGCCTGCAGTCCTTAGGACGTGATCGCATACCACCTTCCCGTCTATGATCCCCTCTGCCTTGAGCTGGCCAGGTTCGAATTGGACCTGCCACCTGAGCGTACCGTTTAGGGCCTGGCTGATCTGAGTTGTGGCCAAGGCCCGGCCGTTTAGGGTCAATCGCACTACCTGACAGTTAGTGTACCCGACGACATTGACGGTCTGTCCTTCTGCCCAGTTCCAGTGTTCACGGAGCCCCGCAAACCCCCTCCTTGTGCCGGCCCTGGGAGCTGAGGCACAGATATAGACCATCGGCCTGTCATCCCAGAGCGCCTGCCTAAAATACGCACCTGGCTTCTTGAAGCCGCACAGGTCTAGGATCCCTGCCCTACTGGCCTTATTTGGCCATGGCCCTGCCTCACCGAGGTAGTCTATCCCTGTCCAGAGGAATTGGCCTGCAACATAGTCATTATCCCTGACAATGGTCCAGTTTCTATAGGAGTGGCTGTTCTCGCTACCAAGGATCACCCTTGATGGATACTGCTTGTGATCCTGGTCATAGCGATCCTCTTGGTAGTTGTATCCTACCACATCCAGGATCTGTGGCAGGCCTACCGCATCGGACATGGCCAGATTTGCCAACGCGGCAGTTACGGGCCTTGTAGGATCAAGCCTCTTGACCGCCGCCACAAGAGGCCTGGCAAGTTCGACCATCTGCTGTGCTGGCGGGTTCTCTGGCCTGTACTCCCTGCCAAGGACTGGATGCGAGAATGGATCGTTTGGATAATCTATCTCGTTACCTATGCTCCACAGTATCACAGAAGGATGGTTTCTGTCCCGCAGAACCATATCTTCTATATCCCTTATTGCCCACTCCCTGAAGACCTCCGCATAGCCAAACCTGGCAGGCTCACCCACATTCCTGCCGCTTACCCATTTGTTCTTGGCAGGGGTGAACTCGTCGAATGCCTCTACCATGACCATAAGGCCGAGTTGATCGCACAGGTCGAGCAGTTCTGGGGCAGGTGGATTGTGGCTGGTTCGGATGGCATTTGTCCCAAGTGACTTGAGGATCCGCAGCCTGCGTTCTAACACCTTCTGAGGCACTGCCGCGCCGAGGGGCCCTGCATCATGGTGTATGCAAACGCCCTTTATCTTCACCTGTCTGCCATTGACAAGCAGGCCGTTGTCTGGGTCGAACCTGATGGTGCGTATGCCGAAGGAGGTGGTGGTCTGGTCTGTGATCTTGCCTCCGCTGGATAGGGTGCTATTGAGCTCATACAACGCTGGCTGCTGGGGGGACCACAAGATCGGGTCTTTCACGCTGATGGCCTGTGTTATCGTCCTGGTCGAACCTGCTGGTATCAACTGCCCTATCGAGCCTTCCCCACAAGGCCTTCCATCAGGGGCCAGTATCTCCAACCGCAAACTGACCTGGCGATCATCTGTATAGGCATTCTTGATGGTGGTCTGGATCTGGACCTCTGCAAGATCCCTTTCCACCTTCGTGCAGTAGATGAATGTGCCCCAATGGGCAACATGTAGCTTGTCCGTGACGATCAATCTTACGTGCCTGTATATGCCAGAACCTGTGTACCAGCGGCTGTCTGCAAACCTACTGTGGTCTACCCGCACTGCTAGCAGGTTCTCATCGGAGCCGTATCTACCTATGCCTGTAAGCTCGCACTGAAAGCTCGAATACCCATAGGGCCTGCCGCCAACATAGTGGCCATTGAACCAGACCTGGGCATGGTCATAGACCCCATCGAACTCAACGAACACCAGCCTGTCCTTCCAGGCCTCGTCCAGAGAGATCCGCTTGCGGTACCATCCTATCCCGCCAGGTGCATAGCCAGTGCCACTAGCGAACTGAGGCCCAAATGGGCCTTCTATGCTCCAATCATGAGGCACATCTACTATAGACCAATCCTTATCATCCAACCTCGGCATGGGTGCAAGGGGTGGGTCGGCCTTCGTAAATCGCCACTGTTCATCCAGATCAACATAGATCCTGGCACGTGCCTGTTTGGGTTCCGCTGGAAAGGCAATTGTAAAGAGGGCAACTAACAGGACAGGGATCGGTAGACAATCCATAAATCGGCCTCCAAGGAGATCCTTCTTGGGCACTACACTGACGGGCATAGAACTTACCCTAACAACCTCTCAGCGTCAAATAGGATCTGCTGGTAATGAGGCGAAGCAATCTACAACAGCAAATATTCTTAAGAACATCCTCGCAGATCTAGACGTAGCAACCATTGAGGCCCCTAGCAGGGCCAAGTAATAGGTTCATATTTAGCCTGACGCCATCATATCGAGCATACCTCATCATAGCAGCCCTGCAACACCGAGCCTGGCGGTGAAGGTCTGCGTACACAGGGCCACAGCCGCATAAGCCTATACTTTCTCGATAGAGAGGCTTTGTGTCTATTTGATAGTGCCTATTTTATGGCTATAGGCAAGTTCCGCGCTCATCCAGATCCATCAATTTGCCGCAGGGCGTATGGCGGCTATCCATATTGATCATCTCATTGTGAAAGGGCAGCACTATGAACAAATGGCATCATATCATAAAGGCAGCGTTACCTATCCTGCTGTTTGCATGCCTCGGCACGAGGCTGGCAGGCCAAGACCTGGCCTCCAATGTCCTGATCCCATCCAGCAGGATCTATGGCTATGCCGCAGACCAACAGATCCTGATCAATATACCTGCGGAGCTTGAGGAGGAATATGGTCAATAGATCCTGTGGTTGCCAGTGAACCATCGCTAATAGGTGCAGGTCGGTCAGAGATTGAATAACCAAGGCCCGCGCCATGGGGGGATGGCGCGGGCATCCGAGAAAGCGAGGTGAGGAAATGACAAGCGGTTATTACAAGGGGCAGAGGGGTTGGCGTGTTGGGTTGTTGATCTTAGTTGGGTTCTATGGGGTCTGTCTTGGTCATCCATTTGCAGGTGGGGATGGCAGTCTTGCAGATCCATACAGGATAGCCACTGCAGCCCAACTGCGTGCTATTGGCTCATCTGTTGATTTCCTTGACAAGCACTTCGTCTTGATAAGTGACATTGACCTTCAGTCGCAGACCGCACAATGCGGCCCATATGTGACCGGCCAGGCATTTGAGGGTTGGCTTGATGGTCGCGGGCATCTGATCAAGGGCCTGCGTATCTTGGGGCCACCTGGGCAGGGTTGTCTGGGGCTGTTTGGGCGCATTGGCGGATCTGCTGTGATCTTGGACCTGCATATAGATGGCTCCATAGAGTCTGCGGCAGGCAAGGAAGTGGGCCTACTGGCAGGCATATCCGAGGGTCACATCATAGGTTGTTCTGCATCTGGCAGGGTCAGTGGCAATACCTTCGTTGGCCTTCTGGTGGGTTCCCAGAGCGGCGGTTCGATCCTGTATTGCCATGCGAATGGCTTAGTTAAGGGAGGATCGGGCGTAGGAAGGTCTGATCGGAGCCAGCGAGGACACCGAGGTCTTTGCATGCTATGCAGCAGGCAAGGTCTCTGGGCAATACAAAGGAGGCATCTGCTATACCGGTTATTACAACCGGATCGGCTGGGGAAACTACTGGTACTACCAGGCTAGTGGTGTCCAGACGATCGCGATAGGTCAGCCTGTGAGCACACAGGAGATCCGCAAGGCATCGACCTTTGCAGGTTGGGGCTATGGCTGGTACTGGACCATAAATGGAGGCCAAGATAGCCCTAGGCTTGCCTGGGAGGGTAGACCAGGCACTCCATTGATTGACCTACCCCGGACGTACGGAGGAGGGCAGGGGACATGGTCCGATCCATATCTAATCAAGACACCTGAAGACCTGTTGATCCTTTGCCGCTATCCAGAGGATTGGTCCAAGCACTTCAGGTTGACAGCGGATCTCGATCTGCGATCGGTTGGCAACAACTTCCAGCCGATCGGAACACCGCTTGTGCCATTTACCGGTTCGTTCGATGGGGATGGTCACAAGCTAAAGAACCTATCGCTAAGCAGGCCCCGCGAGGCGTTCGTGGGCCTGTTTCGCAACATAGCCAGGTCCGCAATGCCAGGGCAATTCATGACCGGCCTGGTCTCGAACCTCACACTTGAATCAGCGCAGGTCACAGGTTGTTTCCAGGTCGGCACCATCGCAGGGCTTAACGGTGGCACGATCCTATCGTGTGCAGTTCAGGGGTCCATTAGGGCAGATGAGATGCTGGGTGTGTTGGCAGGTCGCAATATGCGGGATGCCCTGATACTCTCTTGCCAATCAAGATGCAGCGTGGGTCTCGGTGGGGTTAGCCGCCCTGATGGCTGGTTTGAGGTGGCAGGGGGGCTCGTAGGTCGCAACCTTGGGGGTCTTGTCATTGGCAGCACTGTCAATGGTTCTGTCACCGGTACCAATACGATTGCTGGCCTTGTTGCAGAAAACGTAACAGGCTTGATCTATCGTTGCGGGGCATGGGTAGAGGCGGATGTGGCTTGGTGGTGCGGTGCAGGGCTTGTAGGCACAAGTGCTGGAGGGTCGATAGTAGGCTGTCTTGCCAAGGGAAAGGTGAAAGGCTTGGACCTAGGTGGCTGCATATGCGGCAGCACAAATGACCGCATAGAATCCTGCTATTTCCAAGGTATCTTGGATGGTTATTACATAGGAGGTCTTGTTGGGGGTGCCAGTGGTTCGAGCATAAGGTACTGTTATAGCTCAGCACAGATTGAGCATGTGCCAAGGGCAGGCGGATTTGCCAGGCAGTTGGATACATCGGTTCGGTGCCGAGGACCGAAATCTTCAGGATATATCTGCCGACCAGGCTGGCCAGATCCTTGCTGTCCAGGCAAGTGCCTTGCAGGCCTGCCAGGTGCTAAAGGACGCAGGCTGGGACTTTACCAACACCTGGGTCGAGAAGGATGGTGACTACCCAAGACTTTGGTGGGAATAGCCGACGATTATTGAGTAGGTGAAGGGGTCGATCATGAGAAGGCAAGTGATTAATAGGGGAATTTAGGTTTGTCTTATCTGTTCGGAATGCCTGTTGCTGTGTCCTCGGATCTACGGTGGCAGTGGTAACATCGTAGTAACCTGGACCTGATGGCGGTCCTAGGTGCCAAACAGGCCCTGCAGATACTCGTAGGGGAGGGCGAAATGAAGCATATTCAGTATTAGAATCGATTTGGCCAACTATAAGATGGGTTTGCACAGATCGAGTCAGGTCCATAGCGTCGCAGTGGGTATCGGGTATTGCTCGAGGACCTGCCTGAAGGGTATGGCAGCCTCAGCTGCATGGGATAGATAGCGCAGATGCCCTAGAAGGAGAAAGAGAGAAAAGATATGAGGATAGCCAGGACAATCCTTATCTCCATCCAGTTTCTACGCGATCTGTTTCTGTACTGCCGCTGTGACCTTTGGTACAGAGCCGATGCCATATTACGATTACTGGAGGCTTGTTGAGGATATAGCCAAGGACACCAGCACGCCGGAGAAGAAGGCCCAGGTTATAGGGGTACTGTTGAGTATTGTCAGGCTCGATGCTGTTGATGTTCATCTTAGGGAGTTTGCCGTCCGTAAACTGGGTGAGCTTGGGGCCTCGCAGGCAAGAGATGCCCTCAAGGAGCTAGCTGAGAGGCTTACTTGGACTGATGCGACTAGGCAGTTAATGAGTGAAGCAACCCTTGCTTCCTGGAAGATACGTGTTGCTGAGGAGAAGACCCCAGAGGCACAGGAGGATCTACTGATCCAATTGTTGTGGGATAAGAACCACCTGCCGTCGCATGCGAGTGTTATACCTTGGTGGGCTGCAGAAGAGCTGGCTAATAGGGGTGTAAGCAAGGCGTTACCGGAGATCGCAGCTGCGATTAGATACATAAACACCTCGCCAAGGGCCGAGTGGTTCATCCAGTTATGTGGGGCCAGATAGGGCTGTTGAATAGTAGTCCTAGTCGTTTGGAGGCCTTCAAGGAGGCCCTTAGGAGTACGGATACCTTGATAGGCAGGGACTTGAGGCTGTGGGCGATCGAGGAGCTGGGCAAGTTGGGCAGTGCAGAGGCCATTGGGGTCCTGATCGATTATGCTATGGAGTTACAGACAGCTTACTACGATGAGGCTGGTATATCCCTACCCATTGTCAAGACAGAAAATTGTAGAATTTAAGATAGATTCACCGCCTATTGTTACAGCAGTTG
>JARYLO010000074.1 GCA_029907605.1 Sedimentisphaerales bacterium | reverse complement strand
CCTTATCAACCTCGCCACCTGGTCCACCCGCTCCATTGGGTCTTGTCGGACGCTGACCAATCGGTCGGAGTACCTCAATAGGGCATCGGTATCATCCTGCATCTCTGCTATCTGGATAAGCCCACTAAGTACATGCGGATGGTTAGGATCCCCCTGAAAGGCCTGCTCCAACAAGGCCTTTGCCTGATCTATCTGACCCTGGCTGAGCAAGGCCCTCCAGGCCATGGGGGTATCCTTGAGCCTCTCGAATAGTTGGCGTGCCTTCTCGAGCTGACCTACCTGTAGCCAGTAACTTGCATATCGCTCAAGTACCTGTGGGTTGTTTGGCTCTACTGCATAGGCGTGCTCCAGTGCAAGCCTGGCCACCTCAAGCAGCCCAGACCTGCGAGACCCTGTGCTAGTGCGCAGGGCGATCGAACTGGCAAGGTCTGCCAAGGATAGGGCATTCTTTACGGTCGGTTCGTACCGCAACAGGACCTGGTAGACCTGCAATGCCCGCAAGGGCTCTGCATCCTTGATCTGCTCTGCATAGATCCCCAAGAGCCTTGTATCTGCTGGATCCAACCTCAATGCACCTTCAAGGGCACAGCGGATCTGTGGGGCGAGCTGGCCAGTCAGTCCCTGGCGACGGGCAGTCCAGTAAAGGGTGAATGCATATCCCTTTGCCACCTGCGGACTGTTTGGGCAAAGCCGCAAGGCCTCCTCCATGTCCGCCATGGCCTGTCTGTCTTGGCCGAGCTGGGTGTGTATAGAGGCCCTCAGCAATAAGCCGGCAGAGAATGCGGGCCTAGATCCTATGGCCTGATCCATCAGCTCGAGGGCCTGCCTATCTTGGCCCTGTGCATGCAGGATCCTGGCACGACAGTACCGGCCACCGCACCCATCGAGGTCGCTTGCCTGTGTGATGTCTGCTATGGCCTGTGCTGACTGCCAATCCAATCGTGATATGGCTACCTCTGTCAGCAGATCCGCGGCCACTGCTGCAGGGTTGGCGTAGGGCCGCCTGATTGCGGATAGTCTAGTAGACCAGTCGACCTGTTTGGCCATCCCCAATGCGGCCATCAATTGTTCCTTGGCCTGCTCCAACCTGCCTGTCTGGCGATAAAATATGCCAAGCTCTAAGGCCTTCTGGATCTGATCATCCAGGCCCTGCAAGGTCTGCTGCCAAAGCTCATCCTGCCTCCACGCAGTCACGCCCCTAGGATCAGGTTCCTCCAGGAGCTTCAACGTAAATAGTGCACCTACAGGGGGCCTGTCCTCCTTGGACCTGCTGGCTATGAACCGCTCCAGGACCTGTCTTGCCTCCACCAGCCTACCCTGATCCGCCAGGTTCCTGGCAGCAGAGACTACCATGGGTTCCTCTGCAAGACCAGGATCAAGCTCTACCAGATCGCAGACAAGTACAGCCTGCTGTCGCTGCAACCCTATGACCATCTGATCCTGGCTGGCCACCTGGATTGCCTGCGGGTCGAGCAGGCCGCCTGCCCTCATCCCTTCTGCAGCACGACTATCGCGGATCTCCCTGATCTGGGCCTCAAGCAGCTCTATGTTGGCCAACACGATCCGGCCTGACCGAGGACCTGTGAAGGCGTCCAGGACCGCCTGTGCCTCTGCCAATTGACCGGTCCATGCCAAGGCCCTTATCCTCAAGGCGTTTGTGGTATCGCTAGGTCCTAATATGGTCTCGCATGACTGAAGGTTGAATGGATTGGCAGGGGATAGAACATACGCCCAGGCACCTATCCTGCCCAACAGGTCCAGGTATTCCAGGATCGCATGTGGGTACTCAATGGCCATCCCTGCCTTCAGGGCCTCTGCCATCAACTCCGCTGCCTTTCCTGTCTCAGGACCCTTCTCAAAGACCTTGGCAAGCACATAGCAGACAAATGGGTCGGCCAGGCCGTCCTTCCTATTGATTCTATCCTCCTGATAGAGGGCGTAGAGGGCCTTGACCGCCTCTTCGGTCTTGCCTGATACCAGGTCCAGTATCGCCTTCCACTTGGTTGTCAGTTGGTGCCGATATGGGGTTACGGTCAAAGAGATCTGGTCAAGGACCTGCTGCAGTCCCAACAATTCATCACCTTGGACACTACCAGAGGACCGACAGAGCCTTTGGATGATCGGAACTGTCAGCCATCTGGCCAAGAGGTCGTAGGCCCGAAGCAGTCTTGCATTGTCGATGGAACAGGGAAGGGCTCCCCAGCTCACAGACCTGGCCTTTCTGATCGCACCTGCCAACTCGGAGATGGCCTGCTCAGAAAGGCCTGCATCTGTTGTCAGTGTTGAGATCCCATGATATACCTCCGCCAGTAACTGACGGTATTCGATATCATTTGGCTCCAATGAAACGGCCCTCTTGGCAGCCTGCAAGGCCTTATCTGTGTACAATGACCTCTTGGATGGGCCTTGATAATATGCCTGCAGCATGTAGAACCTCGCTGCTCTGCAGATGGCCAGTGGGCTATAAGCAAAGGCCTGGGTCAGACTGGCATAGCCAGGTTCAAGCCTTGCCAGGCCTGCCGCGATCGCCTTGTGATCTGCCTGCTGGAGGGCGGTCTCCAATTGGGCCTGCAAGAGGTTCAGATGTGGTAATGGGCTATTGGCATCCTTTGCTGCCTTCTTTAGCAGATCTATTGCCGCTGCCCTGAGCCCCTTGGCCGCCTCTAGATCACCAGACCGTTCCAACTGTCTGGCGCGGTCCAGCTTGATGCGGTAGAGGTACAAGTATGCATCGAATAGGCAAGGATCGCCATCGATCGCTGCCTTCAACTCCGCCTGGGCCATATCTAGGTCCGCTCCTGCCACCAAAGGAGCGTTGAAATCTGCCTGCTGGTACAGTGCATGGCCCCTGATAAGATGAAGGTAAGGCCCGATCCTCGGGTCCTTATGCGAGGCCAGGGCCTGCATCATCCCTGTCCGCCACTGGAACACAGGCCGATCCAATAGGCCTGCCTTCTGTACGATCCGCTGGAGGATTGCAGCGTTGTCCTGTATAGACCTCCAGCTACTGCGATCCTGAGGAGCCACTTGTTCCCAAGCGCAGGTCTCGATGTAATGTGCCTCCAACAAGGCCAATCCCGCCCTTATGTCGCAGGGGTCCTGGTCGCGCATGGCCAGCCAGCAATGCTCGGCACCTGGCCAATACAGTTCGGAGACCCGCCAAAGCAGATCAGTGCATGCCGACCTTGGGGCGCCTGCCTGGCAGGCCTTTATTGCCCATCTTAACGCATCTTCATACCCTCTTTCCGCAATGGCCTGCTCTGCCAAGGCCACATAATGTTGGGGTCCTCGTAGGCGATCCGCTGCCAGCAGTGCCACAATCGCAGCCAGGACGGCCACGGGCACCAATAGAAAGACCCTTCCAAGCCTCCTCTTTGGCATACCATATACCTTTCGATCCTTATCCTAGATCTAAGCTGGGTCATCCACCCAGGGTTGTCGGCCCTGCCTGACTGAGGCCCTGGGCGGACTATCCACTATACCCTCACAATCGCAACCTGTTTAGTGGCAATGCGGTGGATTGGAACGGGCAGATGACCTGCGGGAAAGGAGGGCCTTGTGAGTCTGTGATCTAATCTATCCGGCCTTAATCCACGAAGTTGCGGTCATAGACAAAGCCAGCACCATATACAGCGCGGAAGGAGTTCCTCACTACCGCCCTCCACCTGGAGCTATAATGGGTACCCACATTGATCAGGTCATTGGGCTTGATGAAGAAATCCGGCTGCTGGCCCCTGGCGATCTTGTCCAGATCGACCAATACGATCTCCTCCCTCTTATTGCCTATCCTGCGTACCACCTCGCACCTCCTAGGATACGCAAGGGGCCCAAGCCCGCCTGCTGCAGCAATGGCCATCTTCAATGTCATGGGCCTGCCTGTAAGGTTGATATAGCCGGGCTTGTTCACATTGCCCATGATGCAGCACTCACCAACTATGTCCACCGGCACATGTATCGTGTCACCAGGCTGGATCACCAGGTTGTACCTTGGGTCCCCTGCCAAGAGCTTGTCTGTGGGCACACGGATCAGCCTGGTCTGAACTGCCTCCTCCCAGGTCAGCTCTGGAGGGGCCTTGTCCAAAGGTATGATCTGCTCGCTGGGACCCAGTGTCGGTGGCCTGGCCGTTACAGGTGGGGCCTGCCTTTGTATGGGGACCCATTTACCGTCTTTAAAGACCCATTCTATGCCAGAATCCACGGTTGGGTATGATTCTGGAGGCGGCAGCTTTGATATATCAAAAGGTTCTGCAGATGTCTGGTTTGCCTGCGGTCTTGGCTGGACCTGGACAGGTTCATCGGCCTGTACCGGCACCCAACGGCCATCCTTAAAGACCCACTCGATCCTGCCAGATGGTTGGGCCCTGGCTGCCGTGCCGGTGCTCGCTACTGAAGGGTAATCTGTGTAGGGCTGCTGGTATGGACTGCCTGCAGGTCCTTGCACGGATGGACCTGCCTGGCCTTCTTCCTGGACCCTTGCGACAGGCATCCATCTGCCGTTCTGGTAGATCCAGTCTATCTTCGGGGCAGTCAGATCCTCTGCCTTCTTTGCAGATCCTAGTCTTGGAAAGGTCACAGGGCTGATCACCTCTGATGGCCCCTTGAAGACCGCAGATGCTATGACCTGATCTGTCTGGCTGGAGACCGGGATCATCCCCAGCATGGCCCTCTCCTTGAGTACGCTGGGGTTGGACCATGCAGGACTGGCCAATCCAGCAGATGCAACGGCTGGCTGGCCATTGATAGAGTCCTGTTTCGCAGATGCCTGGCTGGCCTTTTGCTTGGGCCTGGTTGAGCGGGATACGTACACACAACTGACGTTGAACTGCCTGGGCCCCTTTGCAAGTGCAAGTGCATCGGTCAGCCTAAAGTCTGACCTTGGTATCACGTAACGGCCTGGCGACTCCACGCCATCCCCTATCACAGAGAAGGTCCTCTGCTGTGAACCAACCAACGCAACAGAGACAGATGGGTTCTTCAGTATCGCTGGCGAAAGGGCCTTCTTGATCTGGGCCTCCAGCTCGGCCTCGGTCAGGCCAGCGGCCTCTATGAGCCCCACCTCCGGTATGGAGATCCTTCCTGTCTCACTTACCACATACTCGCTGGTAAAGACCTGATTCTCGGCATAGAGCTCCAGGATGGATACCCTCACTACATCACCTGGTGCCAGCACGTAATCGCCCTGTGAGGGCATCACGTCCGAGGGCCTGGGTTCTTCGGCCGCCTCCCATGGCAATGGGGTCTCCTCTGCCACACCTAGTGAGTCAAGTATTACATTGACTACAGGCGTAGGCTCGAACCTACCTATCTGGGGAGGGTCCCAGAATCTATCCCCGCATCCAAGGCCCAACAAGACCAAGGAAGATATGGTCAGCCCATAAGAGGACCGACGAGCTACATCCCTAAGCCGTTTGCACAAAAGGACTTTGCTCGACATCATCGTCAAGATCGATAGCTCCGTCACCATCGTTGTAGCCGTCGCTACCAGTATCGGCGGCATGGGCATGTGGCTTTAGATCGGCCAGGTCTAATTGGTCAATCACTTTGGAAAAACGCTCGACTGGCCGAGGATTGCCGTACATAATCCCTGCAATTACCGGATCTCGATCGACTGGCCGGAGGTAACTGGATGCAAAGGACACGATTTCCAGCGGTATTCTGGGTGGCAAATGCCATAGAGGTGTTGGAGAGGTTTGCCTACTACGGGATCTACATGGGCTTTGGGATCTACATGGAATACCTGGGCTATTCCAGGGATCAGTTGGGTATCATCCAGAGCCTGTTTTTGCTGCTATCCTACATGATACCGGTCTTCTCTGGGACATTTGCAGATAGATACGGCTTCAAGAAGGTCCTGATCGTATCCTACCTTGCATATCTGCCGTCCATCCTTCTATTGCTGCTGACCAGGTCCTTCTCGGGCATTGCCCTGACCATGCTTAGCATAGGCCTGGCGGCCGGCATCTTCAAGCCACTTATCGCCGGCACGATCCGCGCGGTCACAGATGCCTCAAACAAGACATTGGGCTTCGGTGTGTTCTACGCCATGGTCAATGTCGGTGCCACATTCGGCCCTATAGCGGCAGGCAGGCTGCGGGCGATCTCGTGGGCCTACGCATTCTTAGCAGCAGCAGTTGCCATATGCCTGATGTTGATCATTACGATCATCTTCTACAAGGAACCGCCAAGAAGGCTGCAGCCGGTGTCGACCGCCAGCAAACTGCGAGAGATCTATGTGGCATTATCAGACCTCCGCTTTTCTATCTTCTTGTGCCTACTTGGCGTATTCTTCTGGATGCCGTTCTGGTCCTTCTTCAACCTCCTGGCCGTGTATATAGACGCCAACCTGGATACTGCCAGGCTCTATAACCAGATCCAATCCGTCCTAGGGACCTCGGTCGCAGATTTCTTCTCAAGGGTAGACCAATACGGCACAAGACGCATACTTGGTGAGACCGTCTCGCATGATGGCTATATCATCATGATCTGCCAGGTACTGGTCTCCAGCCTTATACAGGCCGCAAGACCCATCCCGGCATTCCTTGTAGGCCTGGCCATCGCAGCACTAGGCTTTGTGGTCATAGGCACTGCAGCGACCCTGACACCTTGGCTGGTCTTTATAGGCATAACCTTGTTTGCGATCGGAGAGATGATCACATCCCCCAGGATCCAGGAATACATCACCTGGCTGGCTCCAAAGGAAAAGGCAGGCCTCTATATGGGGTCGAACTTCCTGGCAACCGGGATAGGCGGGTTTGCAAGCGGCATATATACATCCATCTACGGCCATGTAGAGAAGGCAGGACACCCGGAGTACATCTGGTACATCTTGGCATGCCACCTCCTAATAGGGATAGCGGCCATCTATCTGTTTACCAAGCTTGCAGGCCAGTTTACAGAAAGACAAGAGTGATCATCGCCTGCGATCCGCTATGGCCTCTCACTACAACGCCGGTCCTGGTCCCCTGGCTCTTGAATACACCTGGCAGGCATTATATGATCCAGCTTGTGGCCAAAGGCCGGTCAGAACAAGATGTTGTTGCTTTTTCGAGTGCTGTTTAGGCGATGGAAAACAAGGAATTATACAGGGGTGTTGTCGTACCTATGCTCACCCCGATCACCGAGGAAGGCAGGGTGGATCTGGATTCTGCTGCCAGGATCGCAAGGCATATCGTAGATGCCGGTGCGTCAGTATTTGTCTGTGGTACCACCGGAGAAGGGCCTTCCATCCCAAAAGGTCAGAAGATCGAGCTGCTCAAGACCGTTGTGGATGCCGTCGAGGACCGGGGCCTGGTCTATGCAGGCATATCGGACAACTGCATGGCCAGCTCTATAGAACTGGCCGAATGCTTCATGCAGGCAGGCGCCGATGTAGCCTTTGCACATGTGCCTAGCTTCTTTCCATTGAGCGATGAGGAGGTCATAGACTACTATCAATTGCTTGCGGAACGATCCCCTCTGCCGCTGCTGCTGTACAATATTCCATCCATGACCAAGACCTGCCTTTCGCTCAATGCGGTCGAGAGATTGAGCTACCATCCCAAGATCATCGGGCTGAAGGATTCTCACGCAGACCTCGGCAGACTCAAGGAGGCCATGGGATTGTGGAGACACAGGCCAGACTTTGTGCATCTGACCGGCTGCACCGCCCTATCCCTTACCGCCCTCTTGGAAGGATCTGATGGCATAGTGCCAGGTGCTGGTAATCTATTTCCTGGGCTTTTTTGCCGATTATATCAGGCAGCCAAGTCAGGACAGATCGAGCTGGCCAAGGCCATGCAAGCGATTGCAGATCGGATAGGTGCCGTCCTGAATAAGGGCATGCACCTAGGTCAGGCAGTGGCGATCCTCAAGGCAATGGCCTCCATCATGGGCCTTTGTGAACCTCATATGCTACCGCCACTTAGGACTCTAGACGGCCAGCAGATAGATGAACTTCCCAAGGAACTTGTCCAGATCCAGGCCTTGGTTGACCAGATATGAACGATCCATTTAAGCCGCTTATAGGGATCACCATGGGCGACCCTTCTGGTATCGGGCCTGAGGTCATAGTCAAGGCCCTCAGTAATCGGACAGTATTGGACCAATGCAGGCCAGTCGTTATTGGAGACCCTTCCGTTATCGACCAGGCAATACGCTTGGCAAAGGTAGGTTTGCATGTACAGCAGGTCCACAACCTAGACCAGGTAGGTATCGATACAGGCGTGATCTATGTGTTCCAGCCAGAAGGCTGCATGTCTGACAGCGTGGTCCCAGGCAGGGTCGAGGCCCGCGCAGGGCATGCGGCATTTGTTGCCATCAAGACAGCCACCGAGTTGGCCTGTAATAGGTCCATAGAGGCCATAGTAACAGCCCCCATCCACAAGCAGGCACTCAATGCAGCAGGCCATGCTTTTGCCGGGCATACGGAGATACTGGCAAGCCTGACAGGCACCAAGGATTACTCGATGCTGCTTGTCTATGGCCAGCTGAGGGTGGTCCACGTCACTACGCATGTGCCCTTGTCAAGGGTCGCTGGATTGATCAGCACGGACCGGATCATCAGGGTCATCGAACTTGGTCATAAGGGCTGCCAGGAGCTCGGGATAGATCATCCAAGGATAGGGGTTGCAGGTCTGAACCCGCATGCAGGCGATGGGGGTCTATTCGGCGATGAAGAGCTCCGACAGATCGCCCCTGCAATCCAGTGGGCAAGGGATAGATCCCTGGATGTCTATGGCCCTATCCCTGCAGATACACTCTTTGCAAGGGCCGCAAGCGGACAGTTCGACCTGTGCGTGGCCATGTATCACGATCAGGGCCATATCCCACTGAAGATGATGGGGTTCAGGTTCTCCAAGGAAGGTCACCATGTCGGTGGTGTCAATATCACATTGGGCCTGCCTATCATTAGGACATCGGTTGACCATGGGACCGCATTTGATATAGCAGGAAAGGGCCTGGCCAGTCCTGAGAGCATGATCCAGGCGATCGAATGCGCCATTACAATGGTCAGGAACCGGTCAAGACATGATGCTGGTGGTAGCTGACGATCTGACTGGCGCTGCAGAGGTCGCTGCAATTGCCTGGCAACATGGCCTAGATATGGAGGTCTGTACATCCGTGGAACCAACAGGCCAGGCCCAGATGCTCGTCATAGATACCAATACCCGCAACCTCACATCGGAACAGGCCAGCCTGGCCATGAAGATTCTCATAGATAGCATTGGGTCCACGCCAGGCAAATGGTTATTCAAGAAGACCGACTCGTTGCTTAGAGGTAATATCGTTGCGGAGATCTCCGTGATCCTAGATAGGCTCAAGATGGATCGGTGTATCTTGGCCCCAGCAAACCCGTCCATGGGAAGGGTGATACGAGGGGGCCGATATTACGTCGATGGTATACCTCTAGATCAGACCGATCTGGCCGACGATCCACTTCATCCCACCAGGTCTAGCAATGTCCTGGAGTTATTAGGCCAGGTCCCTGGGGTTCCCATCCGCTTTAGGTCCCCAGATCGATTTTCAGGCGATGATCGCGGGATCGTTGTGGCCCAGGCAGAGGATATGGCCCAACTGGCTTGTTGGTCACGGCTTGTGGATAACCGTACACTTGCTGCAGGCGGGGCCGACTTCTTCAGGACGGTCTTGCAGCGACAAGCTGCCCAATCTGGATCTGCGCCTGCGCAGGATCTAAGTCCTAGACAATGGCCAAGGCTCTTTATCTGCGGCAGCAGATCTGCACAATCGCATCAATTCTTGGTCCAGGCCAGGCAGCTACGGATGCCAGTGCACCTGATGCCTGCTGACCTGACCAGCGATCCCAAAGTGAGTCTAGCTGCGATTGACAGGTGGGCTGGGTGCCTACTCGATGCAATCAGATGCCATAATGTGGCTGCAGTTGGCATACCGCGTGTGCATACCCAGGTGACACCGATGGAACTGGCTACAAGGATGGCGGAGCTTGCTTATCATATACTTTCTGAGGTGGACCAGATGGAGCTATTCATTGAAGGTGGGAATACTGCAAGGGCGGTCGTGGACCGCATGGGTTGGCGGCGGCTTTGCATCCTTGGCCAGTACGGACCTGGGGTTGTGAGGATGAGGGCAATTGACAGGCAGTACCCGCATATAGTGTTGAAGCCTGGCAGCTACGTATGGCCACAGATATCATTGCTTGCCCAGGTGGTTTCCGGAGGGCTTGCCAATCAACGTGAGGCTAGGAGTTGACCCTGGTACCATCATGCCACAACAGACACTCCACTGGATAGACTGGACCATTGTGCTCATCTACCTGGGAGGGATCTTGGCCATAGGCTGGTATTTTTCCCACAGACAAGACTCCACCAGGGAATACTTTACCGCCAACAGGTCTATGCCTGGGCCTGCCGTGGCCCTGTCACTTATGGCCACTATCATTAGCAGTGTCACATTCCTTGCATATCCAGGCGAGGCATATACCGGCAACTGGATAAGGCTTGTTCAGGGCCTGGCCGTACCATTGGTCCTGGTAAGCATCATATGGTTTATAGTGCCTATTTACCGACACTATGTAGGCATCAGCGCATATGAATACTTTGAGAGGCGATTCGGTTACACTGCCCGGTTGTACAGCTCACTTGCCTTCTTTGTGACGCAGTTTACCAGGATAGGCTCCATCCTCTACCTCCTATCACTGGCACTGGCCGCCATGACAGGCATGAATACCTATGTCATCATAGTGATCCTGGGAATAGTCACTACTGCATACACATTACTTGGAGGTATAGAGGCGGTCATCTGGACCGATATCATCCAGGGGATCATGCTGGTAGCAGGAGGCCTGATCGCAACAGCGACTTTATTGTTTTGTACACCAGAAGGTCCAATCAAGATGATCCAAACTGCATATCAGGCAGGCAAGATCTCTGTGGGGCCATTCGACTGGGACTTTAGGCGATTGACCTTCTGGGTCATGGCGATAAATGGGATCTTCTATGCCCTTCAGAAGCATGGGACTGATCAGGCCGTGGTACAGCGGTTCCTGACCGCTAGATCAGACCGCACCGCGATAAGGGCCGCACTGACTGGATCGCTAACATGTGTGTTTGTATGGACCCTCTTTATGTTCATAGGCTCGATGCTTTGGGCATACTACAAGCTGCATCCAGAGGCCCTGCCAGCAACGATAGTTGGCGATAAGGTCTTCCCCTTTTTTATCATGTCCAGGCTGCCCGCAGGTATCACTGGCCTAATCCTAGCTACCCTGACTGCGGCGGCCATGTCGAGTCTGGATTCAGACATCAATTGTCTGGCAGCGGTTGCGGTAGAAGACTTCTACCGCAAGCTCAGGCCAGACAGCACCGACAAGCGATGCCTTGTGCTGGCCAAGGTCATGGTGTTAATAAGCGGCCTATTTGCGATGCTCATCGCTTGCATCTATGTCTACCTTGGCGGCCAGGCGATCCTGGGCACGATATTTGCTCTATATGCCATATTTTCCGGTGGGATTGCAGGCATGTTCGCACTCGGCTTTCTGACCACAAGGGCAAACCGTAGGGGTCTAAACATCGGGATTGCAGCCTGCATACTTTTTACTGCATATGCAGTCCTTACCAGTACCAGTATCCAGATCGCCGGCCAAAAGCGGCTCCTGCTCGACCTGGGCAGGTGGAATTTCCCGCACCACAACTACATGCTAGGTGTATACAGCCACATGGTCCTGTTTGTCGTTGGCTACCTGGCAAGCCTACTGATGAGACCTGACAGGGACGTGCGTAACCTGACCTTGTATGGTTGGTTAGACCACCGTGAAAGACACAAGCCAGTTCAATACCCAGGCCATTGATCCGCAAGGCACACAGGTCGAGCCGGTCTGGCCAGACCGCTTCGACTATGAGGCATACTGCGACTACGAGGCCAAGCTCCTAGAAAGGTGCAGGCTATTCTGGCAGTCGGATAGCGGAGTTGCTGTGTATCGGAGATTCCGGATACCACAATGTTTTACCTGGATGTGCAGGGACATGCAGGCGTCTCTTGCCTATCAGCTCGGGGCCCTGCAGGCAAGCATGGCATACAAGGCCGATATCCCAAACTTCCTGGAGCCTTGGTATGGGATAGGCACACTGGCCAGCGCCTTTGGGATTGACTATGTATGGCCGGCTGGCCAGGCACCCGTAGTGCCGCAGAGATTCGACACTATCGAGCAGGCACTGGAGGTACTCCCCATGCCCGTAGATCAGACCCCTATTGGTAGGCATACCCTCCAGATGATCGAGTATTCTGTGGATAAGAGCAATGGTAGGCTGCCGATCAGCCTGACCGATACCCAGTCGCCACTGAATGCACTTTCGTTCCTTGTACGGACAGAGGCATTCTACCTGGCCTTCATGGATACCCCCCAGCAGCTTTCGCGCATACTGGACAGATTGGTGCCCCTTCAGATCGCATTTACACAAAGACAGCTACAGATCCTCGGGGACACCATTGTCTGGCCAGGCCATGGCTTTGCCAGCACCAGGGTCTTTAGCGGCCTGGGCATGAGCGACGATATCATGACGTGTATAAGCCCTGGCCAATACAGGCAGTTCGGCATACCTGGGATCGTCCAATGTGGCCAGGCCTTCGGCGGGGCTGCAGTCCATTCATGTGGCAATTGGCAGGACAAGCTGGCCGTTGTACGGGATATACCAGGCCTTGTGATGGTAGATGCTGCCTTTACTAGCCAGACCGACCCGAGCCCAAATGATGCCGAGCTCTTTGGCCAGGCATTTGCAGGGACAGGCATAGTGGTAAACTCCAGGATGGTAGGCAACAAGGATACGGTCATCCAGACCGTCAAGTCGCTATGGAGGCCAGGCCTGAAACTGATCGTGGTGACCTATTGCCAGGATCCAAGGGAACAAGCAGAGGTCTATGATGCGGTGCATAGCATATGCAGCAGCTAAGACCTATCTATCCGGCAGAGATCGTATTGGCCCCTGAATGGTGGCACAGGCATGTAGGGATCTGTTTTGACCGCGACTTCTTCTTCCATCCGCAAAGGCGGATCGAAGATGAGGCCAAGATGGAACGGACCCTCTACGAAAGATGGGGTAATTACGGCCTAGGCTCCAGGCAGTCCAGACCAGAGGTAGGCCCTGTCCACCTTGCCGCAGGCTACCTGATACAACAGATGTTGGGCTGCAAGGTCGAGTACAGAGAGGCCCACCCGCCGCAGGTGATATGCACAGGCCAAGAAAGACTCAACGTAGATCCCGATGCCGCCTTTGCCAGTCCTGCCTTCAAGGCCTTTGCAGAGCTGTGCGATAGGCTACAACAGGCCCATGGGTATCTCACTGGCGATGTCAACTTCTCTGGGATCCTCAATATCGCATTAGACCTTCGCGGCCAGGACCTGTTCATAGATATGTATACAGACCCAGACCATGTT
>JARYLO010000073.1 GCA_029907605.1 Sedimentisphaerales bacterium | reverse complement strand
GCAGTCAGGTCAATTATGGTGGTAGTAGTGATGCGATCAAGTTAGGGGTATGGAAGCAGTGGAATATAGACCTAAGTGGCATAGGTGGGCTGAAGTCAGTTAGTAGTTTGACCATAGGAGTCAATAGTAGTGGGTCAGGGAGGTTGTACATAGATGACATTAGGTTGTACAGGGAGGCCCCAGAGGTGGTGGTGCCTGTGGATCCTGGTAATAATGGGTTGGCGGCAGCATATAGTTTTGAGGGCAATTGCCAGGATGTATCAGGCAAGGGGTTACATGGAACAGGGCAGAATGATCCTAGTTATGTAG
Organism: Sedimentisphaerales bacterium; assembly: GCA_029907605.1. Lineage (GTDB taxonomy): Bacteria > Planctomycetota > Phycisphaerae > Sedimentisphaerales > Anaerobacaceae > DTPU01. The sequence goes on along the minus strand of JARYLO010000073.1, from coordinate 13,276 downwards.
CTGGTGTAGTAGGTCAGGCAATTAGTCTTGATGGGACCAATGACTATGTGGAGTTGCCTATAGGGAACCTGATTAGTAGTAGTGCCAGTATGACGATAAGCACGTGGGTGAACTGGTCAGGTGCTACAGGTAATTGGCAGAGGATCTTTGACTTTGGTACAGGTACTGCCAATTACATGTTCCTGACGCCTACGGCCTCTGCTGGTATGACAGGTCCTTTGAGGTTTGCGATCAGGCAGACCACTAGTACTGGTGAGTCACAGGCCAATGCACCTAGGACCTTGCCTACAGGTTGGCACCATGTTGCAGTGGTGATAGATGGGGATGGGATGATGATGTATTTGTATTTGGATGGTGATCTGGTAGGTAGTGGAGCGACGTTGGTATTGCCTAGGGATCTGGGTGTGACCACACAGAACTGGCTAGGCAGGTCGCAGTTTACGGCTGATTCGTACTTTAATGGTCAGCTAGATGAGTTTAGGATCTACAATCGTGCGTTGAGTGCAGCAGAGGTGCGTTATCTAGCAGGCGATAGGCCGTAGAAACTGCAGTGATTGCCGATGATCAGTCTCAGGGCCCGTAGCAATACGGGCCCTGTTGTTTCAATCCTTGCCCGCCACGAATTGTTGTACGAAGTAGTCTGCTGTCAAGGGTTGGCCTGTAGCCATGCGTATCATCTGGTCCCATCTGTATTTAGCCCCTAGCTCGAACACGTGCCGCCGGAGGTAGTCCCCGATCGTCTTGTTACCGACAAGATCTAGATCCTTAGCACCGATCTTGTTGGCTATTGCGTAGTACAACTGGCAGGCCAGTAGCTCGCCCAGCAAGTAATTGTGGTAGTAGCAAGGGGCGATCGTGAAGTGGATCTTTGCAGCCCAGTCTGGCTCGTTCCTGCCCTCTGGTCTATGGACTAGCTGATATCTCTCCACTAGGTCCCACCAGAGTTTGTTGAGATCCTGATCAGGGTTTGCATACAACTGCTTTTCAAAGTAATACATCACCATTGCCCACCTGGCGAAGATGAGCTGGCGCAAGCGATTTTGGGCCTTGCATGGTTGGCTTATCTGCCTGACCTGCTGGTCAGAAAGGCCCAACATGCGTTGCATCCATAGTGGGTCGGAGCTGAGCCTGCCGAAGAACATGGCTACGGCCTCTGTGGTGAAGATATGGGCAGGCTGTCTGAGCAGGTGGGGTGTACATGGATCTTGGTAGAGTTCGTATACCCCATGGCCAAGCTCGTGTAGTATCGTATCCACCCAGTAGTGGTCGTCCTTGAGATTGCAAAGGATCCGGACATCGCCTGCACGGTCGATGTTTGTACAGAAGGCATGTGGATTCTTCCTATCCTTTTCGTACAGATCGCTGCGTTTGAGGATCTGTTCAACAGGAAGGCCTATGCCTTCATAAAATTGGGCCGCCAGCTTTTCCAGATCTCTGCCTCTGTAGTACGTGTCCAGATCCAGGCCATAAATGTCTGGGGCCTCTTGGAAGAATGGATCATGGTAATGCCATGGCCGCAATTGATCTAAATCTATCCCATACCTGCTGGCAAGGGTACGGTCCAGTTCTCGCTTTAGCTGTTCGTAGGGAAGCCTTGTCTGTTCATATAGCTGGGCAAAAAGCTGGTCAAGCTGATCCACTTGTTGCTCTGCGACGGCCAAGGCCATGGTATGATAATTGGGAAAACCGAGCCTGGCTGCGGCTCGATTGCGAAGCTTCACCAGCTTTATGAGGTCCTGGGCCACCTGGCTTCCTACCTGCTTGCTGGCCAACCATGCCAGCCACCGCCTTTGCACATCGGTCTCGGTCCGCAGTATCTGTTTGATCTGATTGTCGGTCACCTTCTGACCGTCCAATATGGGCCTGTAAGTGCTAAACCTCTGTTCTATGGCCGTAGATAGCTCGACGATCTGCTTGAGGGTCTCTGGATCGATCTGGTTCTCGAGGTAGCTGTTGTACAGTAGTTCCAACTGTCTGGCCAGCAACGGATCCTTTATCTGGGCAGAGTTCCTAGCCTGCTTAAGATATGCAAACTCATTGGCATCACTGTAGATCTGCCTGATCTGCAGTCGCAGTTCTGCTGCCCTGGCATAGGCCTGATCGCTGCCGGTGGTGGCAGCCTCCCACTCGGCCAGATTGCATTGGATGGCAAGCGGCCTTACCTTGTTGACATGATTGTCGATGAACCTCTGTAGCTCTGCCTGGGCCTGTCCAAAACAGTCAATGCACATGCATACACCCAATAGGATCCCGACCGGATAGTCCTTGCTCATAACAGGTCTCCTTTATCATGCCTGGCATAGGCGATTGCAGATTACGATACCTGGCCTTGGGCGAGAAAACGCCTCATTATGTTCCTCATGGATACAAGACCGAAATCCTCAGGTCTTATCTGATTGGGATAAAGCCATTGTATGGCCTGTACATCATCTGCCGGCTCGACCCTTTCAGGGGCCGAGACCTCGCATAGGAATGCCATGTCCACGGTCACATATGTTACGCCCTTATATGGATAGATGTTGGGTTCGGTGCAGAAGTATCTGGCACTGACCAGCTCTGCCTTCAATTCCTCCATGATCTCCCTAGAAAGGGCCTGTTCGGCGGTCTCACCTAGATCCACAAAACCTCCTGGCAGGCCAAGGGATCCCTTTGCCGGTTCCCTGGCCCTGGTGGTAACCAAGAGCCTCCCAAGCCCATCTGTAATCAATGCGATCACCGCGGATGCGGCATTAAAATACAACTTAAACCCGCAGGACCTGCACATCAGCCGTTGCACTATGGGTCTATTCAGGGTGCTCTTGCCACAATGGGGGCAGAACTGCAGGTAGGGTCTATCCTCGAATAGGGTTAACCTCTCTGTCATGAGCAGTTGTCTCCTATGGGTGAGGCTACACCCATCAGGCCATCGGCGTGATGCCCGATCAACCTGGCAGTAACTATCTGGTTGCATCTGAGTCTTGGTCCGCATGGCTGGTCAATGTATACCTTAAAGTATCTTTCACTGAGGCCTGTAGGACGGCTACCCTGTGTCTCAACAAGGACCTGTGCGTCATGGCCGATGAATTGTGCCCGGTACTGCCTGCCCAGTTCTCGCTGCAGTTCGTTGAGAAGCCTGCACCTCTGTTTGACCACCGCAGGACTGACTGGATTTGGCAGTTCGCTGGCAGCAGTGCCTGGCCTGACCGAGTAGGGGAATACATGTATCTTGGCGAAGACCACCTGACTGGCAAGGTCTATGGTCTGTCGAAAGTCCTCCTCGGTCTCACCAGGGAAGCCGATGATCACGTCCGTAGTGATGGCAGGCCGATCTAGCAGTTCCCTTGTCATCTGCACCGCCTCGATGAACATTGACCTCTGGTACCTGCGTCCCATGAGCCTTAGGATGCGGTCCGAACCTGACTGGAGCGGCAGGTGCAGGTGCGGCATGACATTGGGGTACCTCGCCATGGCAGCCAGCAGATCCCTGCTCACCTGACTCGGATCTATGGAACTGAGCCTCAACCTACTCATCCCTGGCAGTTCTGCCAACCTGCAGATCAGCTCGGTCAATTGTGGGTTATGTCCCTGGTGTCTGGTGGTCTGCAGGCCGTAGGCACCGAGATTGACGCCAGTCAAGACGATCTCCCTATGGCCTGCCTCTATCAGGACCTTTGCCTCAGCCAAGACCTGATCTATGGGCTTGCTGTATATGACGGGCCTTTGGGCAGGTACAACGCAATAGGAGCAGCCAGCGTCGCATCCATCTTGCACCTTCAGGAAGGCCTTGCAGTGGCCTGAGAAGACCCGTGGGGAAGGTAGGCCTGCGGCTGGTCCTAAAATCAAGGCAGGAGTTGGCCTGGAGACGATCTGCAAGAGGGAGGAGGCGAGCTCCTGGTGCGATGGTATGATCCTGATGTGCTGTGAGTTCTTGGGCCTTTCGGCAACTGGCGGGATGCAGCCGCATAGGACCAGCAGTGCAGTGGGGTTGATACGCCTGGTCCGGCTGAGGTATTGCCTACATTTTGCCGAGGCAGTTGCTGTTACAGAGCAACAATTCAAGATCACCAGATCCGCCTTGGCGCTACTGACCTCGGCTAGGCCCAGGTCCTGGAGGAGCTGTCGGATCTGCTGGCCTTCATATTGGTTGACCTTGCATCCTAACGACCTGATGGAAAAGGACCTCATAATCTGTTATAATCTAACCAAGATGTCTTACTCCATCAAGGAAAGGTAGGTTCCAATAGGACCGGAGGTTTGACAATGGCTTCCACCACCGAGAGCGTCTGGGCCGTAGACCTAGGTACTTGTGCCTTGAAGGCCCTCCATGTGAGTGTAGTAGGCCAGACAGTCCAGGTCACTGGTCTGGAGGTGATCCCCCATGCCAAGATCCTCTCTGGAAAGGGGGTGTCTAGCGAGGAAAGGGAGGAGCTGGTAGCCATGAGCATCCGGCAACTTGTCCAGCGGATCGGTCTGGTCGAGGAGCCGTTGATCATCTCTGTGCCTGGTCAGAGCAGCTTTGCAAGGTTCGTGACCTTGCCCCCTGTTGAGGCAAAGAAGGTCCCTGAGATCGTGCGTTTTGAGGCCATGCAGCAGATCCCATTCGACCTCAGTGAGGTCCAATGGGATTGGCAGTTGATCTCACAGCCCGATAGTCCAGATAGACGCGTTGGCCTGTTTGCCGTAAGGAATGATGTGGTCAGTCGTGAGATCGAACGATACACCAGGGAGGACCTATCGGTTGCTTATGTCCAGATGGCCCCCATGGCCTTGTATAACTGGCTATTGTATGAGAGGCCTGAGGTGATAACCTCTGAGGATAGGCCTGTGGTCATACTGAACATAGGGGCAGAGAGTACCGACCTGGTCGTATGTACGAATAACTCCGTCTGGCAGAGGTCCATACTGCTTGGCGGCAATGCCTTTACCGAGGCCATTGCCGATGCCTTCAAGATCAGCTTTGAGAAGGCAGAAAAGCTCAAGAGGACTGCGGCGGTCAGCAAGTATGCCCGGCAGATCTTGCAGGCCATGAAGCCTGTGTTCATGGACTTGGTCAGCGAGGTCCAGAAGTCACTAGGTTTCTACACCAGCTCCAACCCGAACGCCCGTTTTGCCAGGATCGTGGCCATGGGAGGCGGTACAAGGCTGAGGGGATTGGTAAAGTATCTCCAGCAATCCCTCCAGGTGCCTGTAGAGCGGCCTGACGGATTCAATCGCCTGCCTTTGGCGTCCAGTGTCTCTCCTGCAAAGTTCCATGAAAACGTCCCGGAATTGGCCGTGGCCTATGGTCTTGCCATCCAAGGCGTTGGGCTGGCCAGGCTCCAGAACAACCTATTACCCAGGCAGGTCGCAAGGTCCCTTGCGTGGGCAGAAAAGACCAAGTATTTTTATGCAGCAGCAGGTCTGTTGTTAGCTACGTCCATCCTTGCGCTGGCCCGTGTGGGGCTCGACATGGCAAACTATAACCGCAATGAGAACATAAGAAGCCAGGTTGCCACAGTGATAGCCCATGTCCAGGAGGCGCAAGGTCAGCTCGACCAAGAAAAGAACCGCAGCCAGGAGCTTCAGCAGCGGATGCGAAAGGTCTTTGAGCGTCTGCTCTATAGGGATATCGTTCCTAGGATCTATAGGCTAGTATTGGCGTGTTTACCCAATGCGGTCAACAACCCTGCCCAGGCCAATCTTTACCAGGCATACGAAATGGGGGATACAGAGGCGGTCAAGGCCATCCCAAGGAAGGAGCGTAAGCAGATCTTCATTACTGGTATGACCATCAGGTATGATGAGGACCTTGAGAATGCCAAGTTTGAGGATATAGAATGGATGCAAAGGGGTATGCAGATGGGTTACGGCACGGTACCTGGCGTGCCAATGGCCGATGCCCGTATGGGCATACCGCCTGAACTGATGGGCATGTCAGAGCCTAATAGGGTCTCAGGGTTCCTGGTCACGCTTGAAGGATACAGCCCTTATAAGGATATCGGCGAGTTGCTAGACCCAGTTGGGGTCGATAATCAGCCCGGGCGATGGGGGGTCGTCACGCGATTGATGCATTTAGATACCCTCGAACCAAATTGTCCTTTCGTGATGTTGGATAAGGGCAATCCATCGCATTTCCAGATAGACAAAGGTCCGGTAGATCCAAACAACCAAAAGATGCCTAAGGGCATAGGTGTGCCTGTACCTGGGGAAGGTCCTCTCAGCAGCACGCAAAGCCCACTTATGGACCCCATGACAGGTGAGATCATAAGCCGGTCGTCAGCCCCAATCCTCAGGCCAATGCCTGGCCGTCCACCAATGGGCAGGGCTCCTGGTGTGGATAACGATTATTGGTTCGTTCTGAAGTTCAAGCTGGCCTGGAAGGATGCGCCCAAGCCTCCAGCCCCCGTCATAGATCAAACGGCTGCTATTGGATATGGGGACTATGGCCGTGTGCCGTCAACTGGCAAGACCGGTGGCCAGCAGGGCTTATTACCAGAATGATGGAGTATCGAGATGGCCATTAACATAGATCTGAAGAACATCGATATCAAAGGGGCCCTGAGCAAGTTAGGCAACCTTCGTAACTACATGAACTTGGTAGTGCCCCTCATCATCGTCTTGGTTGCCGCCTTGCTGTTCATACCCACCACCTTGCTGGCCAGGGCACTGAGGCAGAAGGTCCAGACCCAGAGCCTGCAAAGGGCATCTCAATTGGATAGGATGTTGGAGACGCCGGTCTCCAAGTACCAATACCTTGAGGTCAGAAGGAGGATCGAGCGCGAGGCAGAGGATGCCAATAGGCTCGAGCAACTGATAGTCAAGACCACACAAAGGCCATTGCTGAGCAACAAGATCTTCCCATCACCATTGGACACCTCGGTCCTGATATTCGAGGAATTTGGCAAGCGGTATAGGGCGGGCATCGAGGAGCATATTTCCAGGCTCGGGGGTCTGGATGCCCCATCTCCACAGGAGTTGGCCCAACATCTGCGGTCCATCCAGGGACAGCCAGGCACTGCCGACCAGCTATTGGGTCTTTCTCCCTATGGGTTGATCGGGGGCAGGGGCGTCCGGCCTGGACCTGGTAGGAGGCAGCCCATGACCGGGTTTGACGCTATGTCCCAGAACGTCCTGGAGATGATCGACGCACTGTGCCTGGAGCGAGCAAGGAAGACCAGGCTCTATATCAACCCTGCGGGTGTGGCAGGCTATACCTTCTGGGAGACCTACGATTTCAGGGGTGGGACCGAGCAGGCATTGAAGGACTGCTGGTACTGGCAGTTGGGTTATTGGGTCATAGAGCACGTATTCGAGACCATAGCCTCATGTAACCGTCAGGCAACCAATGTCCTTGATGCCCCAGTGAAGCGATTGATAAAGGTCTCGTTCAGGCGGCCGACATCTTATTATGGTGGAGGTGAAGGGCTTTATGCTGCTGGGCCTGGGGAGCAGGCAGGGGGCCAGGAGCCTGCACCCAGATACATATTGAGTACACTGACAGGACTGACCCCACCTTGTACGGCCAGGGTGTCTGATGATCAGATACATGTGATCCATTTCTACGTGAGTATGGTTGCACGTGCAGGGGCGGTGATGGACATAATGAGGAAGCTCTGCTCAGCCAAGGAGCACGAAGTCCCAGGCACTGATGGGCAATCAACGCAGCGGGCCAAGCACAATCAGATCACCATCCTGGAGGTGAACATGAATGCTATCGACAGGGCCGGTGGTTCGTATATGGATGCTGGTGCAGGTATGTTTGCCTATGGAGGCTTTACAGGAGAGACACCATATGCAGGAGAGTATGGTTTGGGCACTGTCTCGCACCAACTGTATAGGTATGGCCAAGATGGGGTGGTTCAGCTCGACCTGGTCTGTGAATACATGTTCGAAAAGGCAGGCTATGAATCTATCATGCCCGAACCGGTAAAGAAGGATCTGCAGACCGTTAACCAAACAGCCGGACAGACTACGAACTAGGGGGACAGTAGATGCGGAAGGTATTGGCCCAGATTGGACAGTTCTTTGAAGCACATGTCGAGAAGCTGGTCCTTGCAGTAGCGGCCCTGGTAAGTCTGTATATCATCCTTACGCGGGTTGTCGTCAGCCCAAATAGGGTTATCTATGGTAGGCAGACGGTCTCGGTTAGTCTGATTGACCAGCAGATCCTGCAAAAGGCCCGACAGGTAGAGGCTGCCTTGGAGTCCCAACCAAGGCAGGTAGGGGCCTATGCCTCCAAGGTCGATGGCCCGGTCGATCCAAATGACCCTGTACGCGTTGGCCTGGCTGGATCAATAGATAGGGGGTTCCTCGGACTGATCTCAGACCCATTGGCCTGGTTGGATACCAAGGACCTACCCTCCCCTGTGCCGATGTTTGCTGCCGGCAAGACGCCAATGCCTCCAAGGTCGGTTTCCGGCCACATGGATCTGCCCACCGAGATCGGCCAGATCCTACAGGTCAGGGCAGAACACATCCGCGCTGCTGCGTATGTACCTGTGGTGCCGGTGGATGAGGCCCACCCCTATCAAGAAGGCGACTGCGACTTCAATGACCTAGACCTGGTGACGGTCGAGGGAGAGATCGACCTGGCAGCCTTGCGGGAGCGCTTCCGCAGGACGTTCGGTTCGGCTGAGGGCCGTGGAGGGCCTGAGCTGATCTTTGCGGCGGTGCAGCTCCAGCGACAGGGCGATCTGGGTAATGGCCAATGGGGTCCATGGGAGGACGTCCCCAGGAGCAAGGTTGAGGCAAGGAGGGCAATGCTCGAATTGGTAGGCAGTGAGGACCAGAGCATAAGTGGCTATGACGTCAGACGCATACAACTGGGTAATCCTCTGGTAATGATGGACCTGTTACAGCCGCCTGCATACCAGATTGCCTCTGCGTATGAACAGTGGTGGCCGCCCAGGCTGCACAAGGACTTTGTAGATCGGCTTGCCAAGGTCAAGCGGGATGAGGAAAGGCAGGCCAGAGAACAGGAGAGGGCCTCTAGGGACACTGGTAGGGCTGAGACCAGACGGCCTGCTGGTAATCTGCCAGGTCAGACCTATGGGCCTGGTGCAGGTGCCAACTACCGTCCAGGCATGCCAGGTCAGGCCAATCCTATGATGCCTCGTGGCCGTGGCACACGGGCCAATCCTCGGGGCGAGCTGCCACCTGTTGCAGGTGGTTTTCCCGGTGGCAGGCGGGGACCTGGCGGCCCATACCAAGACCAGCTACCCCCTGGTATGGAGGATCAGACCGGCCTGAGCGAGATCTACAGGCAATATTACGAGCTGCGGTTGCTGCCTACAGTGGATCTAAACAAGCTTGAACGCCTGGTATTTTGGCATCATGACGATACAGTCCAGCCTGGTGCCACATATAGGTACAGGATCAGGCTAGGCGTGCTCAATCCAGCGGCAGGTACACATGACCCATCTGGTAATCCTTTGCCCTTGATACTCTGGACCAGGTGGTCTGATCCTACGACAACGGTCTCTATCCCTCAGAGGCAATACATATTCCCAAAGAATTGGGATGAGGCTAGGGGGGAACTGCTGGTGGAGATATGCAAGTTCTACCTGGGTTATTGGCGGAGTAGGGACTTCTTGGTCAGCCAGGGTGAGACCATCGGCAGGCTTGTCGATGTGAAGGCAGATCAGAGGAAGAAAAGGCCCACTGCTGCAGGTCCCCAGATACCAGGGATGCTTGGCGAGCCCATAGATAGCCGACAGAACGTACTCGATCCAGATGAGATCGACTTCTCTACCGGTGCGGTGTTTGTTGGTGTGAACAAGGTGGATGGTTGGGCTGGAGCTGGCAGTCTCAAACCACAATCCTACTTTGAGGTATTGTGCCGACAGGGAGATCAGGTTGTTCGGTTGCCTGTGGGACTAGCAAACTGGCCAGATGAACTGAAGGTGGCCTATGGCGAGATCAAGAGGCAACAGAGGATCTCTATCGAGCCGCCCAGGCCATGGAGTCAGGATACGCTCATGCCAGGTCTAGGCCCAGGCTACCAGTATATGATCCCCGGGATGCCACTTGGTGATAGGGGTGGCTAGCCGCAGATCTGCCCTAGCGGAGTTTCATTGCTGCCAGTCCCAACATCGCTCTGGTTGAGCAAACCTAGGGCATCTTGCACCATTTTTCTTATTGACCAAACGCAGCTAGCCGTTAACCTACCCCAAAAGATGTGCATGTCCTTTCAAGGGGTGTAAGATGAAGGTCTACATAGAGGATACCTGTACAGCTTGTGGGCTCTGCTGCGATACCTGCCCAGAGGTCTTTGAGATGGGGGAAGGGATGGCCCAGGTCCTCGTGGATGAGGTGCCTCCTGAGTACGAGGATGCGGTCCGTACCGCAGCAGACGAGTGCCCTGTTGGTGCCATCAGGGTTGAACAATAGGGTAGTTGTCTTAGTCAAGATCCATAACCGGCTGTTCAGACGGCCCGAGGGCCGTGTGAGGATTGGGATCGGACGATGTCTTTGAGTCTACGTTTTCTGGGTGCAGTGGGCAATGTCACCGGCTCTTGCCATCTTCTCCAGTTTGGGCAATCTACCGTGATGGTAGATTGTGGGCTTTATCAGGAGCGGCATTTCTTGTCTCGCAACTGGGATCCATTCCCGATCTCGCCGGGGTCCATTGATGCCGTATTCCTTACGCACGCCCATCTGGATCACTGCGGACTATTGCCAAAGCTGGTGAGAGAAGGGTTTTCAGGTCCTATCTACTGCACGTCCGCCACTGCCCAGATCGCCAAGATCATCATGATGGATTCGGCCAGGTTGCAGGCAGAGGACGTGGAATTCAAGCGCAGGCGCCACCAAAAGGAGGGTAGGACAGGTCCATATCCGGTCGTACCGCTCTATACGACAAGCGATGTGGAGCGTGTAGTACCGCTCTTTAGCCCTGTCAGATATGACCAGGTAATAACTCCAATCCCAGGTCTCGAGGCGAGGCTACTGGAGGCAGGGCACGTGTTGGGCTCCGCGGTGGTGGAGTTCAGTGTGCCGGTTGACGGCCAGAGGAGGAAGGTGGTCTTCTCTGGCGATATAGGGAGGCCTGATAGGCCCATCATAAGGGATCCAGCGGTGATAAGGCAGGCCGACTATATCGTTATGGAGTCCACATATGGCGACAGGGTCCACATGGAGCCTAAGGATATCGGCACCCAGATCGCTGAGGTCATCAATACTACCAAGAAGGCAGGTGGGAACATAGTGGTCCCCAGTTTCGCCCTGGAGCGCTCACAGGAGGTCCTCTACTACATCCATGAACTGTTGAAGGCTGACGCCATACCACACATTTTCGTGTTTCTCGATAGCCCCATGGCTGCAGAGATAGTGGAGGTCTTCAGGCGACATAGAGAACTGTTTGACGAGCAGGCAACGGAGCTTGTGCGTAGGTATGGCTGCATATTGGAGTTCCCAGGCCTGAAGGTAACCGCCACTGCCGATGAGTCCAAGGCCATCAACCATATCAAAGGCACGGTCATGATCATTGCAGGTTCCGGCATGTGTACAGGCGGCAGGGTCAAGCATCACCTAGTCAACAACATCTCAAGACCGGAAAGTACCATCATGTTTGTAGGCTACCAGGCAGTTGGCACCCTTGGCCGCCAGATAGTGGACGGCAAGCCAGAGGTCCGAATCCTTGGCCAGATGCGCCCTGTCAGGGCCAGGATCGTGCAGATACAGGGTTTTTCTGGTCACGCAGACATGAATGAGCTGGTCGCATGGCTGGATGGCCTAGCTGGTCCGCCAAGGAGGATATTCATAGTGCATGGCGAGCCTGAAGGCAGCGGCCACTTGGCCAGGTTTATAGCAGAGAAGAAGGGCTGGAATACATATGTACCGCAGTATCTGGAAGAGGTGGCATTGGATTGAGGGGCTGGGGCTATGGTGACAAAGGGCCAGCTAGAGTCTCAGATCAGTGAGGCCATCATCAGGTTCGAGCGGGAGTTCATGGGTCGTGGGCCAGAGGAGGCAAAGGCCTATATCGTGGACAACATGATTCTGGTCCGACTCCGCGGCGTACTGACACCTGCCGAGAGGCACCTAGCCAAGATCGATAGCAGCCCTCATGGACGGACCCTTATCAAGCAGGTCAGGATCGAGCTATTAGAAAAGGCCAGGCCCATGCTTGAGTCCATAGTAAGAGACGTAACCGGCTGCAACATTGTCAGTCTGCATACAGAGTATGGTCACAGGTGAGCGTGTGGTCATATTCAGCCTCGATGCTGCCCCAAGATTTGAGGATTAGTGGCGGAGCGGACGGTTGACCATAAGGTCGCTGTCGATATAATTGCCTTCAATAGATTCGGCAGATTGACAGGGGGCCGTTCAATAAGCGGCCTGCTGGATAATAGGCCGGTCGGAAGCCAGTGATTGGCTACGGCCGGCCCTGCGTCTGTTGATGGGAAAGGAGCAGCGATGGATCAGAAAGAGGTCGAACGTATCTTGCGGTCGAGATTGGATGACGCTGATTACAGGCACCTCATGGCCATAAGGAACCAGCGTTTGCACGCGTTCATAGCGGACGCTGTCGCACTATGTGAGCCTGCCAGGGTCTGGGTCAGCACCGATTCGCCTGAGGATGTAGAGTATACCCGCAGGATGGCCATAGAATCCGGTGAGGAAAGGCCCCTTGCCATACAGGGCCATACCGTACACTTCGATGGCATAGACGATCAGGGCCGCGACCGCGAGGTGACCAAGTATTTGGTGCCGAGCACCGATAGGCTCAGCCCTACCCTCAATCAGATCGAGCGAGAAGAAGGCCTGGCAGAGGTCAGGGGCCTATTGAAGGGGGCGATGAGGGGCAGGACCATGATTGTGAGGTTCATGACACTAGGTCCTACTGGGTCGGTTTTCAGCATACCTTGTGTTGAATGTACGGATTCTTGGTACATATCTCACGGCCTTAACCTGTTGTACAGATTGGGTTACCAGGAGTTCGTCCGCTTGGGCCCAAATGCGCATTTCTTTGCCACGCTGCATTCCAGTGGCAAGGTAGATGAAAGGATGGTCAGTATTGAGTCGGATAAGAAGAGGATCTATATCGACTACACGACCGACACTGTCTATAGTGTGAACACCCAGTATGGTGGCAACACCATTGGTCTCAAGAAGTTGGCGCTGCGACTGACCATAAGAAAGGCGGATCAGGAAGGCTGGTTGGCAGAGCACATGTTCTTGATGGGCGTGAAGGGCCCTGGAGGGCGGAAGACATACCTTGCTGGGGCATTTCCCAGTGCATGCGGCAAGACATCCACCGCGATGTTGCCAGGCGAGACCATACTCGGCGATGACATTGCCTATTTCAGGGCCATGG
>JARYLO010000072.1 GCA_029907605.1 Sedimentisphaerales bacterium | reverse complement strand
AGGGCAGGTCAGCTCCCTCCGATACAGACCTACCAAATAGGTCTCCTGGCGGCCTGTTGACGTGCAGGATGACCTTGAAGCCCATCTGGTGAAGCTTATCTACCATATCTTCAGGCCTGTCAAAGGCCTTTGGGTTGAATCTCAGCGATCCGTGGCCGTATTCCATCCGTTTGGACAATAACCTGTGCCCAGGTATATCAGGCCATCGCAAGGTAGGCCCTTGCTGCGAAATGTGGATGCCACCTTGAGTATCTCATCAGGTCCGGCCAGCATCCTATGGGATTGAAAATAGCCAAGTGCCCATTTGGGGGGCATCACAGGCCTACCAGTAAGGGCCATATAGTACCTTGGCGCATCGGCAGGAGATTGTAGCCATATCATAAACAGGTCCAGTATAGGCCCCTGGCCAGGCCAGGGCCTAAAGGTTGCAGGGTTGGACCTGAGGTCAAATTGACCGATGGGCCTGTGAACAAATATGGCCCACCCATCAGTGCCGATCAGAAATGGTGATGGGACCACCGACCCTTGCGTGGGCCTATCACAGGAGCCCCAGCTTGCCTTCATCGGATATAAGGCCCCGCGCCTGTCGAACTGCTGGGCACCTTCCCCAAGACCTAATACCATTGCATCCGTGCGGAAGCTGAGCCCACCATTTGGATCAGCCAACAGACCGATCTGCTGAATGGTCCTGCCGTTTACGTCGTGTATATGGATCCTCAATGGCAGGCCATCTACAGATACCTTCAGCCTGCCTATGGTTAAGCTAGCAGGCAGGTCATCGACCGCATGGAGGGGCCTATTGGTGATATCAGTCAGTAGGACCGTTGAATCATCTGCAAGGTCTGCTACCCCTGATCCAACAGGTATGACAGCAACTCGAATACGCTGGTCAGTGATCTGGCCTATCAGGAACTGACAATCCCGTCCTCCATAGTCAAAGCCCAACACCCTTGCCAGCAGGACAAGGACTGCGGCCATAATCGCCTGCCAGCAACAGGCAATTGTCGATCCTGTCTTACATCTCATTGCGGTTTGGCGGCTCAATACCCTTTAGATACCGAGTGAAGAAGTCTAACAGCCTCCGCTGGTAATACTGGCCGCCTGCACCGTGGCCGCCATTGGGTATCACTAGTAGGTCAAAGTCCTTGTTGGCTCGAATCAATGCATCCACAAAACGCATCGTTGATTCAGGTGGCACATTCCTGTCAAGCTCACCTACCACAAGGAAAAGGCGTCCCTTGAGTCTTGCGGCATTCTCTATATTCGAGCACTCGACATACTGCCGTCCTACAGGATAGCCCATCCACTGCTCGTTCCAAGATGCCTTATCCATCCTGTTGTCATGACAGCCGGAGTTGGCGACCGCAGCCTTGTAGAAATCCCCATAGAACAAGACACCTGCAGCTGCATTCTGGCCGCCTGCAGATGTACCAAAGACCCCTACGCGGGTTATATCATACCAGGGATGCTGCTGGGCAAAGGCCTTATGCCACAGGATACGATCCGGATAGCCTGCATCCTTGAGGTTCTTCCAGCAGACATCATGAAAGGCCTTTGACCTGTTGGCAGTGCCCATCCCGTCGATCTGGGCCACTGCGAACCCTGCCTCGGTAAGGTAACGGAATGGCTCGCTTGCGCTAAAACCCTTGGGTACAAAGGAGCCCTGCGGCCCTGCATATATGCTCTCGATCACCGGATACTTCTTGGTCTGGTCCAGGTTCTTGGGCCTATGGACTATGCCCCAGATGTCCGTCTTCCCATCCCTACCCTTTGCCACGAAGACCTCAGGTGCGGTCCATCCTGAGGCAAGCAACTCCGTTATGTCCGCCTCCTCAAGCCTGCAGACGAGCTTGCCATCGCTTGTCCTGCGAAGCTCATGTACTGGGGCCATATCCACACGGCTGTATGTATCTATGATGTACCTGCGATCAGGTGAATACTGGATGGTGTGGTTCCCATTGCCATCGGTCAAGGCAACAAGGCCGGTCCCATCAAAGTTCACCCTGAAATAGTGGATAAAATACGGATCCTGTTCAGGGTAGAACCCACCTGCATAGAACCAGATCTGCCTTGCATCCTCGTCGATGTAATCGATGCCCCTTACCACCCACTGGCCCTTTGTGATCTGCCTCATAGTGCCGTCATTGACATCCACAAGATAGAGGTGCCTCCAACCATCCATCTCTGAGGCATATATGATCTGGTCGGTCTTCTGGAGCCAGTTGACCAATCTGAGGCCTAGATTCTCGGTATGCGCGGTCCAAATGAATGTCTTGGACCTCTCGTCAACCACATTCCATACAGCGCCGGTCTGGCAATCGATCTCTATTACCCTGAACCTCTGGTGGCCCCTGTCCACCTGTTCGTATGCAAACCTGCGGCCGTCCTTACACCACCTCAAACGGGGGATCTCCCATTCATGCTCAAACCTATCGACATTTGGCTTGATCTGTTTGAGGTCAGCAACACGGAATAGATTCAATTCATACAGCGGAAACTTATCCCCAGGTAGTGCATATGGCCTGGCCTCAAATGTGGCCCTTCCACCCTCAGGAGGACTGGACCTGATCAAATAGACCTCCTTGCGATCCCCGGGTTCTATACGCCACGCAACTAACGTGCTGGAATCCCCTGACCATTCCAGCAGGCCGTATGCATTGCCTTCTTGGCCATCATGACTTAGCTGGGTTATCTGACCATTGGGCTCTGCCTTGATATACACATTGTAATCCTTCACAAAGGCCGACCATCTCCCATCTGGCGACATAATGGGCCTATCCGGTCCTGGCTCTCGTACAGGCCTTGCACCCTCGCCCTGGCGCGGCCGCATGCCGCGGCGTCCAAACCCCTGGCGGCCTTCAGTCGTATCGACAATGGCCCTTGAAGACTCGGAACATCGATAGTCCTTTAGATCACACCTCCAGGTCTTGCCTGCCAACTGGACCAGAACTGCAGTCCCGTCATCCTCAAATTCTATCCTGTCAAAAGGCAGCCGATCCGCCTCCAATGCCTGGCCAGATGCCTCAGAAAGGGCCTTGGCCAGTCTTTCATGGTCAAAGGCAAGGGCCCTGGTCCCGCGCAGGGCATCCACCAGGATGAACTGCCTCTTATCCCCTGGCAGGTTGTTTCTGTACCAGAACTTGGTCCCATCCGCAAACCAATTGGGTTCAATGCTTGCCTTGTATACACCCCTTAATGGCCCCCTGCCGGTGCCTCTGCCAGGTGCACCTGACTGCCCCTGTGCTGATAATGGCCCAGAAAGGATAACGGCCAATAGATAACAGGTCGAACAGACAAGGAATCGGCCCTTTAGAATGATTGTCATACCTTGAGACCCTTTCAAAAGATCATCACCTGACACCCAGATAATAGCTTGTCATCGGGTAATGTGGATAACCAACGGTCCGATGGGTGACATCGTTGCGATAGAGGGGATCCTGCATCAAACAGACCCTTCTGTCGATTGCAGGTATGGTGGTGGTATAGATGCGGAGCTGGCCCTGCACTACAACGACCACCTCCTCGCGCCAATCCCCGAGTATGTCAGCAATCTGATGTGCCTGGCCAGGTATTGTGGCCAGGACATCCCCCTTCCACTTGTAGATCCTTGCGCGAGAGTATATCTCTCGCAATAGGTCCGCGTCCCACCAGATCAGAAAATCCTGGGCAGGTGATGGTCCTGGGATCTTCTGCCCCTTGCATGAATAGAAATGGCCCTCTGCCGCAACCTCCATACCTGGATAATTGGGATCTATATCACCAGCGATTGCATGGCCGAGCTCATTGTCCTGGCTTGGGACAGGTATACCCCATATCAAGTTACCTGTCCTGGCATCCCATAGGCTTGCCCCGTTGTGTGGGTGCGGGTCCTCGAATATGTACCAGATCTCAAGGCCTGGTCTATCAGGGTCTATATCACCTAGATAGAACCTGTCGCCATGGCCGTAGCCAGTAGACCATAAGGTCTTCCCATCGTTATCTATTGCAACAGAACCGTTGAGTATCTCGTCACAGCCATCGCCGTCTATATCTGCAGTCTTGACACTGTGCTGGCCCTGGCCATGATAGAGGAATGGGGCCTTCTCATTAGTCCATCGCCAAAGTTTCTGGAGTTTCTTATCCTTGAATACGTATGCATCGACCTTCATCAACCCGTAGGTCCCACGCAGGGCCAATACCGCTGGAGTCTTGCCATCCAGGTAGGCAACACCAAGCATGTGCCTACTTGCCCTATTGCCCGTGTAGTCACCCCAATCCCTCGGCTGGCCAAGCTCGATCCATGGGGCCCTGTCCAACTCCCTTCCGGTCTGACCATCGTAGACGATAAGGAATTCTGGCGCATCCAACAAGAAACCCTTGCGACCACTTGGTAGCATCTGCTCTGCCGTGGCTGCATATACAGAACCTCGGACGCAGACCTCTGCCTTGTTGTCGCCATCCAGGTCCCTTATCACCATGGGTGTCCACCAGATCCCCATGTCTACGTTCCAGCCAAGGTCTATCCTCCACATGAATCGTCCGGTCTTGCCATTGTAGGCGTCGTACTTATAAGAACCCCTATTTGGAGAGACCCTCCCAGGATCCTTGCCAAAACCAGGGTGCTTTACAACAAAGTCATAAGTACCATCACCATCCAGGTCGCCGATGCCAACCATGGCCACACTCCTGACATCCTCGTTTAGATCGATGGCCTTATAATGCACTATCGGCCAGTCAGGATGAAGCTCCACCCTCTCTGAAGGCCGTTGTTCCTGGCCATCTACAACGGCCCTGATGAACCAGATATTGACCCGATCCGCCGGCACATCGGTATCGACAAAGTCGGTGGTCTTTACAATAGGCTGGTTGTTGACCTTCCTGGGTTGATCGGGGCCGCTGATGCGATAAACGTTAAAGGCAGTATCAGGTCTATCTGTCTTGAGCAATCGCCAACCCAGATAGACCCTCCCATCGCCAAGGGGAATGGCAACAAGGCCCCTGTCTATCTTCTCTTCGATCCTCTCTTGCGCCCAGCCCAGAGATATCCCTGGCTGATATAATGGATCTAGTGTATAAAAACCCAGATTCGGTGGTATGTCCCCTGATTGGCCAGATTGGACTGCACTCTGACCCAAGGTCTGACCAAGGGTCAATAATAGGATGCCCAAGCTCAAGAAGCCTCTTGTGTCATACATCATTATCTCTCCACCTTATCACCTTCGATCTCCACAACCAGCACATATGCAGTGGCATGTGGACCATTCCTTGGCACACGAGCCACACGGATCTCATTGACCGTTTCGATCTTGACCGGCTCTGTGCCTGACTCTGAGAGCAGATAGGCCCTCTTGATCGGATTCTTGAAGGCTGGCAGGTCAAACCCATCCCGCGGCGATCTGAATATCGTAAAATACAACCTGCCCGGCCTTGTCGTGCACCTCCAATCTGTGAATGCCAAGAAGACCGGGTTACCCTGCCGGTCCTTGAGCTTCGTACTGTAGTCACCGAACTCCTCTCCAAATGGTGTTGGCCCTGCACCGCAAACCGCCTCGCCATAGACCTTCAGCCACTTGCCCACAAAACGCAGATTGGCAGCGCATTGCTCAGGGATCAGGCCCTCTGCGGTAGGCCCAACGTTTAGCAGATAGTTGCCACCCTTACTTACTATATCAACCAGCTTGAATATGATCTCGCCCGGTGACTTCCAATCCTGGTCATCTATCCTATAGCCCCAAGTATGATTGGTAGTGGCTGGCGTCTCCCAATCGCCTTCCATGATCCGATTCGGTATGGCATTATCACCTGTTGAGACATAGTCACCCTTGATCCCAAGCCTGCCATCGATTAGACAGGCCGGCTGAAGGGACCTAACTAGATCCACAAATCGCTGAGCCCGCTCTGCTGTCATATACCTTGGGGTATCGAACCAGATCAGGCAAATAGGCCCATAGCCTGTTAAAAGTTCGCGGATCTGTGGCTCTGCCTTCTCACGTAGATACCTGTCAAAGGCCCCGCTCTGCACCTTCTGGTCGTCAGGGCCAAAGTCCCATGTATTGCCGATCCCACCAGGTTCGTGCCAATCCTGTGCCTGGGAATAGTAGAAACCCAGCGGCATCCTGCGCCTCTGACAGGCCTGGCTCAATTCCTTGAGTATGTCTCGCTTGAATGGAGTCGCATCTACCACGTCGAAGTCACTTACCTTTGAGTCAAAAAGGGCAAAGCCATCATGATGTTTGCTGGTGACCACCATGTACCGCATGCCCGCATCCTGTGCCAACTGCACCCACTGGTCAGCATCGAACTTGACTGGGTTGAACTGCTTGGCAAGCTGTTCGTATTCCGTTACCGGTATCCTTGCCCTGTTCATGATCCACTCGCCTATGCCTGGCACCCTTTGGCCCTTCCAGTAGCCGGCAGGTATAGCATATAGACCCCAGTGGATGAACATCCCGAACTTGGCCTGCCTGAACCAGGCCATCCTCTGATCCTGAGGGACATCTTGTGATGCTGCCCCGAATACCGAGTGTATAAGGACCATAGACACAACCAAAGGACTAAGGATTCTCTTGCACATGTCAACCTCCATCATCGCGGATCTTCAGAAAAGCACAGCCCACTTGACCTTCCGAGTTGTTGGAGAGGTGATGACCACCTTGGTCAATCCATCCTCGTACCTGTTGCTGACCTCCACCCCTGCCTGGACGTCCTCCTGCGAAACGGTCGCGCTCAATCCCTTTCCGCCGGCGATCCTGAGCTCATAAGGATCATTTGCAACCACTGCACAGATACCTAATAGGGTCCTAACTTCACGGTCCCAGCGTTCTTCTATCACATCGACCATTCCTTGAGTTATATGGCGCGAGGTGCTCAGGATTATAGGGTGATCTTCTAATACCCTAAGTGCAATGACCCTACATGACTGCCCTGGCACCTCCAATTCCACCTTCCCTGTTATCTTGCCCAGGGCCTTATTGGTCCAGTACTCGAAGCCCAGGTATGTTGCATCTGGATCTAGGCCTATGCGATCAAGCATGTCACCAATGACTCTTGGCTTGTCGGTCCAATTGAAAAGGCCAACCAGATCTCGCCTGACAGGGCCCTTGGTATCCGACAACAGCCATATCCTAGGTGGCTCGTGCTCAAACAGGTCCACCGGCCCTGCAATTAAGCCGTGGCTGGGCATGGTCCTCTTCAGCAGGTCCAGCCTCTGGACTGAGAGCCCAGGCAGCCATTCACTGGATATATTCAATTGGCCACTTATCGTCACCCATGAACAGATCAATTGTGCATGATTAAGGGGGATGCTATCACGCACATAGATCGGATCCGGATCGTTGTACCAGATCCGGCCGTGCAGGAAGTAATGACGGGAGCCAAAGAGCGGCCCCCTGGTCAGCCTGGGCCAGTCAGCACCATTGTCTGGCCCTATCCGCATGGCATCCACCAGGCCAAATGCCCCGCCGTATGAACGCATGTTCTGTGGGCCATTGCAGCCTAGTATGAAGACATCCGGGCCTGCTGCCTGCCTGACCAACCTGAGCCCATCCCTGAATGCCTCGATGTTGGTCTTATTAGGATCAAAGAATAGGGCATCGCCCATGCCATCATCCTTGTAGCCGGTATTGACGTACTGCTGGACCGTGGCGGTCCCGGTCCAAAGCCCGTCCAGTTTGAAATACCTAAAGCCCCACTGGTCCGCGATCCTTTGGACAACAGATTGTACATATGCCCTTGCACCAGGATGGGTCATATCCAGGCAGGTACCGCCCCACCTGGTCTCATACGGCCTTCCGTCATCTGCCTGCTTTACGAACCAGTCCTGGTGATCTGCAAAGAATGGGTCATAGCTGGTACCGGCAAACGGCATGAACCATATCCCTGGGACCAGGCCATAGGACTTGATCCCATCTGCCGCTGCCTTCATGCCTGCTGGATATGGGCCGTTTGGATCGTGTGTGGTAAAGTTCCTCCTGGGCCCATCCTTAGATACCCCTGCCTGCCATCCGTCGTCTATCTGGATCACCGAGAAACCAAATGGCCCCAGTTGCCTGGCCGCAAACTCGGCCTGCTGGATTATGTGCCCTTGGTCGGAGGCCCTGCCATAGGGCCTACTGTACCAGGTGCAATGCCCAACAGGCTGGGCAGGAAGTCGAATCCGGTAGTACCTTGCCACTGCATCTGCCCATCCCTCCAGGCCCAGCCTTGCATCCTCGAAGATCCCTACTGCCAGGACCTCCAGACCTTCCCTACGGCCTGGGGCAATCAGCAGCCTGCCGTAGTCGATCTGGGTACTGATCCGCACAAGGCCTGCCTCAGTGCTGCTAAAGATGATCCCACTACCCCTATCGCAGGTCAGCCAACCTGCAACAAGGCCTCGCCTGGAGGAGGGCTGGGCCACTGCAAGCCACATGTAACTGCCAGGGTTCTTGTCCGGTGCAAGTAGACCCCCTGTACCCAACGTCACAAGATCACGGCTAGGCGTGTTGAGGTGCAAGACCCCGCTGAAGGCCCTTACAGATCTTATAACCTTTGGCTCAGTACCACCATTGTACAGCCCAGGCCTAATGAGCACGAAGGCAAGCCCATCAAAGACCATCAACCTATCCACATGCCCATCCTCGTAGGCAAGCTCCATCTGCCTACCCTGACCGAAGATAGGATCCACAAGGCCGGTGCTGCTTACATCGATTGGCTGGTCCTCGGCAACCTTGCCTCGCAGGAACACCATAGAGGTAGGCACATACACAAAGGCCAGATCCTTACTAGCCTGATCCCACCGCACCTCCACCAGGCCATTGCCGACAGATACAGGCCCACCATCACTAGCGGCAAGAAAGGTAGTAGTGACTAATAGTATCAGGCCTGTTGCCATTGCACCCCAAAGACCAGCACAGTTTCTAACCTTGCCTGCTGGGGTCTGTCAATCCTCTGCTGGCGCTACTCCACTTGACCAAGATGGCAGGTCCTGCGACAATACCTATGACATAGGAATAGTTGGAGAACTGGATATGCCCGTATATGAGTTCTATTGCCCGGATTGCCATCGGATCTTCAATTTCCTTGCCCGTAGACCAGACCCAACAAAGCAGCCCGCCTGCCCAAGGTGCGGGAGGCAGCAACTAGAACGGCGTATAGCACCATTTGCAGTCAACACCGGCAAGGCATCCTCAGGTGATGCTGGCGATGACCTGGGTCTACCTGCAGGGGTAGATGAGGACAAGATGGAGCGGGCCCTTGAAGAGATGGCCAGCGAGGCAGAAGGCATGGATGAAGAGGATCCGCGTCAGGTCGCAAGGATGATGCGAAGGCTGTGCGAGACCACTGGGCTTCGCATGGGTGAAGGCCTGGAGGAGGCCATGCGGCGCCTGGAGGCAGGCGAGGACCCTGATGCCATAGAAGAGCAGATGGGCGACCTGCTGGAGGATGAGGATCTCCTGTTCGACACATCCAAACCGGACCGATCCACAACTCCCAAAAAGCGCAGACCCCCAGAGGTAGACCCAGAGCTATACGAACTATAGCAGGTTGATCTCTAGCCACTGCCGGCTGTCACTTAGACTTAGCCCATGCGCGACAATCAACCTCCCTGTAATTGATCCGCATTTACCCCATGCTGTACATACTGGATCGCAAGCCAGATCGAACAACCGTTCAGGCCAAGCGATAACTATGTCAAAACCAACCTCGGTGACCGCACCTGAGCAATTCCCGACTAGATGTGACCTACCTGGCTAGAATCAACGCAACTTGAGATGCAGCCAACACAGTTCAGCTTACAGGCAGATAGCTATTCTTCTTGTTTGGCCAAAGACTGCCCGCCAAGCTTGATCTTCGATGACCAGGATACCCTGCCGCCCGCACTGCTTGGAAGAAAGCCACGTTGTCTCGTATAGCTATGGCCTGCTGGTGGGGCACGGCAAGCGCAAAGGCGTGCGAAAGCTGGGAAACAGCCTTGAGCAGTTGGTCCTTGCCGTTCGTAGGGAAGGAATGTAGTCCCAGATGGCAGGTAGCAGGGACTGGCACCGCTCAAGATGCCTGTTTCGTGCTACCAGACCCTCGGTATGTTAACTCAAACACCATATCCGTCAGCCAGCTACGGAACGACTCATTGTCGCTGAATTGCTTGAATAGCTCGGTGTCATCCTTGAGTAGCGCGGTCATCACCCGAACGAGGGCCTTGTCGTGCTCTATACGTGCGTTTGTTTGTCGGAATACTTCCGTGCGTTCTGGTAAGCGGTGTCGGCCGCTACGCGTGCAGGAATCTCCTCGGTAATCAGTCTGCGCACCCGATCGGCGTCCGTCCAAGCAATGTTGCCAAATTGCTCGTTAAAGGCCTTGATGATGTTCGAGAGGCGGTCAATCTCTGGTTCGGGCTTGTGTCCGCCACCCGCAGTGGGCACCGGTTCGATCTCGGCATCCGCATCGGGTAGCGTGATCCTCAGGGTCTGCTGCTTCTCCACCCGGTAGCTGTCCATGTGGATCGCCTCGAGGAGGCCCTTTGAGAGGTCTTCCTCTTTCGGCGCTGGCAACTTGGGTACCAAGAAGTCGAGGAAGATCGATAACTTCTCCCACTGGGCGTTCGTATAGGGAAGGATTGAAGAGAGGAAGTTGTACGTTCGCAGAAACGCCTTGGCCTTGCTTTTGAAGTCGACCTGACCGTCCTCGTCGCAGTTCTCCATGTAGGTGGCGACGCAGGCGTCGAGGATCGGGTCGAGCTGGTCGCGGTCCTCACCGTTCAGGTAGAGCCGCACCAGTTCATCAACTTGCTCAGACGCGTACACCTGGTAGCCATCAAGGTCGGCCTTGAGGTCATGCAGCCTGTTCGGGCCCGTCTCGTCGGCGGGGATAGTCGTCCGGTAGTAGGGTTCGAAGGCCTTGCGGATCGTCTCCGGGTCGTTGACGAAATCGAGGACAAAGCCGTCGTGCTTCTGGGGGTGGGCGCGATTGAGGCGCGAAAGGGACTGCACCGCCTTGACCCCGGAGAGCACCTTGTCCACGTACATCGTGCAGGAGCGGCTCGTCATAGTCGGTCTGGAACTTGTCGGCACAGATCAAAAACCGATACAGGTCCTCCCGGATCTTGTCGGCGATCTGATTCGAGGGAAAGCCGTTCAGGCTCGCCTCGGTGACCTTTTGCCCGCCATACTGGTGCTCACCCGAGAAGGCCGTAGCTGCACTATCTCGTCGTAAAGCGTAACGCAGATGCGCCGGCTCACGAACTATCTGTTACAACAGGCTGAGCTGTCCATCATCGATGTTCAAAGCGAGCTCTACCTTGTTGTATGGGCTGCCATTCTGGTCGGGGAAGCCCCAAAGGTTGAACTTCCGGTGGAGGCCGAATTGCTGCTGCCACGGCGGTTGCTGCAGATCGCGGTACCAGCGGACAATCATCTCCCCGAGCTCCCGCTTTGTAGGCCGGGAGGAGCCCGCCACGAGCGCCATTTGGGTCGCGCCGAGCAAGAGGTCGCACAGTTGCAAAAGATCTTCCTTGGCGGAGTCGCGAAGCTCCAGATCCACAGTTAGGAAAGGATAACTCGGCGATTGGCTCAAGAACGAATCTAGCTCCGCACGATAGGGCAAATACTGCTCGAAATTATCAGTCCAGCCACGATCCGGTCGGGTTGGGCGATCCTTGGCGTCCGAGATGAAGTGCACCGTCACGGTGTCAAGCTTGTGGGGACCCAGGTGCCAAGCGATGGCCGCCTTGAGTGCCATCGCGGTAAAGCGGTTGTAGGTGTGGAAATCACTGGTGAAGCGTTTGTGTTCGTAGCGCGGACTGTAGCGATCCACCGACAGCGCCGAAAAGAAGACACGGTCGCTGAGGTTGTTCTGGAAACACCGCAGCCATTCCCGCGCCACGCGCGCCTTCTTGCCCCAGGGCCCGCCGAAGTTCTTAGGCAACTCGGCGAAGTGGAGTTCGCCCTCGTAGCCCTCCTTGCGCCGACAGTTTTGGAGCACGGCCCGGACCTCACCGAGATGCTCTTTGCGAACCAACAACAGGCCGATCAAGAGCCAGCGCTTGTTTGGCTCGCTCTCGTCATGGAAGACGAGGTATTCGGCCGTCCGTTTAACTGGTTGGCCCCACAGATCTCGTTGCACAGCTTATAGCTCCCCCCGAAATGCCTTGTGTAACACCGCCTGCTCGAGGCGGTTCAAGTGCTCATCCGTCTCCGCCTGGGTCACTTTGAGCGCGCGGATCCTCTCCTGCACCGCCTCCAGATAGGCCACGATGCGCCGCTGTCCCTCGAGAGGTGGGAGGGGGATAAGCGCTTCATACACGTCTCTATCCGTAACTGCCGGGTAGCTCGCACCTCTCATGTTGTTGCCCGAGAGTTGCGCAACCACAAGATCGGACCGGCAGAGATAGAACAAGAAGCCGGGTTCGACAACAGGGCGGTTAGCCCGCAGCACGCAGAACCCCGTCGAACAGATCTGGCCGTCGAGTTCGGGACGAACAATAGCTACGTTCTTAAGGTAAGGGCGAGTCGTAGCGAAGATAACGGCGCCCCTACGTATCACCTTCCGCGCTAGGCTAGGGGCGTCTTGTCCCAGAAGCTCCCTTGGGGAGACTATCTTTCCCTCCGCATTGTCCACGGCGGAGAGGTAGAAGTTCATCTTGCCCGCGTACTCGGTCTTGAACTCCCCGATCTTGAGGTCGATCACGACATAACATCGCAGGCACAAGTGGTAGAAGAGCAGGTCAATGTGAAACTCCTCCCCGCCCACGTCCAAGCGGTATTGGCTACCCACAAAAGCGAATCCCGTCCCCAGCTCCATCAGGAAGTCGCGCAGGTGTTCCAACAAAGCGCGCTCCAGGTCGCGCTCTTGGACTTCCGGTCCCAGAGTGAGAAAGTCGAAGACATAAGGGTCTTTGACCAGAGAGCGCGCCAGGTCGGACTGAGGCGCGGGCAGCGTACGCTTGAAGTTCGTGATCACCCGGCCCTGGCGCTGGTAGAGTCCGCTCTCGATCTGGTGCACCAGCACATTGCGGCTCCAGCCGTGCTCGATCGTTTGTTGGATGTACCAGAGACGCTCCTCGGGGTCTTTGACCTTGTCCAGTAGGACGCAGTGGTGCCCCCAGGGGATGTGTCCAACAAGCTGTTGGACAATTGCTTCATCGGGCCATGCCTCGGCAAATGCCCGCATGTAGAAGAGATTGACGCGGGATAGCCCCTTCATCTCGGGGAATTCCCGCTTGAGATCCCGCGCCAGGCACCAGAGGCAGGCCGGGATCTGCGTCGAGTAGAAGAGCTGGCCCGGTAGCGCCACCATACAGTCCACGAGATCGGCCTCGATGATGTTCTTGCGGATCTCGCCCTCGCCGGACTGGTCGGACGACATCGAGCCGTTGGCGAGCACGAGACCGGCATAACCGGTGGGAGCCAGATGGTGAATCATGTGCTGTACCCAGGCGAAGTTGGTTTTGCCCACGGGCAGATTGTTCGTACGCCCGGCATGCTTGTGCCAGAAATCCTCTGCACCATTGCCTTTCTCAAGACCTGATTGGTTCTTCCTTCTTCGTTGCATCTGTTGACCCATGCGAATTATAGTACCGAAATCACCGTCTGATAAGCCTCGCCCAGGTCTTAGCGTCGTCTACTAGGCTCATCTTATCATTTGCCCTCACACCATCGGGAATCTCGGCTTGCAAGGGCAGCGGCTTTATTGATCCTTGAAAAACCGAACGGATCAGGCTGGAAGTCCCGATAGCCTCGGACATGGGAACGCCAGGATCTCCAAAAAGCTCCAACGGAAATGCCTCTACGCCTTTCCCTAGCTGGAGAAGGCCATTGAGGCGCCCAGGTTGCCCTAATGTA
>JARYLO010000071.1 GCA_029907605.1 Sedimentisphaerales bacterium | reverse complement strand
CTTGGAGCTTGCACATCCTAAAGAGCACAGCACGTTAGCCACAGATCGGTAGCTTAGACCAAGCATATATAACAGCACCCCAATAGCCCTCAGTCTGTCTGATCGCTGGAATCCATGTCTTATTCCTTCTGGACGGTTAGTCCAGCAATGACCGCACAAGGGGCACCGCATTCTCTGTTGGGGCACGGTTGTTAGTTTGATATCGCCGATGGGCCTGTATAGTATACTGGCGTGGATCTGGCCTGCGTTACGGCCGCAACTTGGGCAGGTTCGTTGAAGTTTTAGTTCTTGGCCGACCGATGGAAATATGTAGTTGGCTATCTTTTAGCCTCCTTGCTTGTGTACAACTACTTGTGTATCGGCAAGGAGGCCTCGTTCTTATTAATCAACCACCAACCATGGGACAGTTACTCGATCTGATGATAAGAGGACAAACGATGACGCCGATCATTCACCTTCCAGGACCATCCAGTCTAAAGTCTACCTTCCTTGCGGGGTTGTGTTGCATGGTACTGCCTTCCCTTGCACTTGGCTTGGATGGCCAGGTGCGGATCCACGACCCATCTACCATCATGGAATGTAATGGGAAGTACTATACATACGGTACCGGAGGTGCAGCTCTGGTCTCAGATGATGGGTGGACTTGGCGGCGGGGTGTTACGCCGCCACGGACAGGTGCCGCGCCAGACGTGATCCATATAGGGGACCGCTACTACCTCTATGTTAGCGGGGGTAATGGGATCTACATGATATGGAACAAGACCCTGGATCCGCAGTCACCAGACTATAAATGGGAAGATGGGGGACTAGTGGCAAGCACTGAGGGGCCGGATGACTTCTGTAATCCTATAGATCCTGGCCTATTCCTTGATCCTACTGATGGCAGGCTGTGGCTGACCTATGGGTCCTATTTTGGCTATATCCGGCTTGTGGAGCTTGACCCGAAGACTGGCAAGCGACTGAATCCAGAGGCCAAGCCGATGAACATTGCCATCAACTGCGAGGCCTCGGTGATCATATACCATGATGGATGGTACTATTTACTGGCCACCCATGGTAGTTGCTGTAGGGGTGCGGATTCTGGCTACAATATCCGCGTTGGCAGATCGCGGAAGGTGACTGGGCCTTACATCGACCACATGGGCATCGACATGCTCAAGGGGGGCGGTAAGCTCTTTGTGGGGTCAGGTGGCCGTGTGATAGGCCCAGGTCACTTTGGGCTGATGGACTGCGGCTATGGGGTCCAGAAGTTCTCTTGCCATTATGAGGCAGACCTGGACAGGGGTGGTGCAAGTGTGCTTGACATCCGGCCTGTACTGTGGCAGGACGGTTGGCCTGTTGCTGGAGAGAACCCGAAGGAGGGTACATACCA
This sequence comes from Sedimentisphaerales bacterium, assembly GCA_029907605.1. Classification (GTDB taxonomy): domain Bacteria; phylum Planctomycetota; class Phycisphaerae; order Sedimentisphaerales; family Anaerobacaceae; genus DTPU01. The sequence continues at coordinate 12,438 of JARYLO010000071.1, read as the reverse complement.
GATCGAATCTGAGCGCACTGGCACGGCCCTTGAGTTGGCGGTGGAGGGGGTGCCTGTAGGGGGCAGGCGCGGTAGGGCAGGTGGCGGCATGTTTGGTGGTCAAGGAGGTGTGATACCGCCACAGGACGCTAACCAGGTATCTGCGAATTGGCCCGCTGGCAAGGTCGGCATCCGTATGGCAAACTACATGTGCCAGGCCCAACAGAAATGGACGATTACGGCGGTGCCTGAGGCTGGTGGCTACCCTGGTTCGCCATACTTCAAGATCACCGTTGCAGGTACAGACCGCACGTTGGCTGTGGATGAAGAGGGGGAACTGGTCGCCCTGCCTAGCTTTACTGGCGGGGATGAGCAGCTGTGGCGAATTGATCAGCTTTCTGACGGGACCTGGCGGATAGTGCCAAGGTTTGCCTCGGTTGCCAACGAGCCGTTGGCCATCTCCGCTATAGGCAGTAGCTTTGCTACCCTGGCCAGATTCGATCCATCTAGTGACAAGCAGAGGTGGCTTCTTAAGACCCCATGACCATGATCGAAATGGAGTGAACGCTATGAATAGCAAGCTCACAGCTGGACCTTGCAAGAGATCTATCTGGGTTGGTTTACTCTTTGCCCTTGGCCTGACGATGGACGTCTGTCTTGCCGGCACAGGTGCCTCCGAGCCGTCATCGCCGAGATGGGGTCCTTTCCTCAGACGCCCTACGGCTGGGCAGAAGGCACCTGACCCTGATGGATTCATTCAGCAATGGCTCATACTAGAGCCTATCCCTGCAAATGGGTTGACGGATAGCGCAGTCCAAGCGGCTGTAAAGAAGGAATACTTCCCTGGCCAGTTCACTATGGTCCCGCGGGATGGTCAGAAGGTGACCGTCAACAACGCTGAGCTGACATGGCATGCAGTGGAGACAAATGATTACAACGTAAACCTTTACTATTTTGCATATGGCCTAGGAAGGCCCACCTCAAACGTCCTCTTTTGGGCATTTACGATCATCAACTGCCCAAGCGAGATGCAAGGTGTTAGGCTTGCCATCGGCTCCAATGCAGCCTCCGTCTGGTGGGTCAATGACAAGGAGGTAATAGGCATATATGGCGATCGCCAGACCGTCATCGACGATGGTGTGTCAAGAAGGCTGACCCTAAAGAAGGGAGCAAATATCATACGCAGCGCTATAGTGAATGGCGGCGGGGCGACGGACTTTTGTGCTCGATTCCTAGACAAGGACGATAAGCCTTTACGGACATTTACCGTCAGTCTGGGTGAGGTAAGTCAGCCTTGAACAGGGTAGTTTTCCGGTTCCCATCTAGCAGAACAATAGGCTTAGTACCCAGACGATCAGGATCGATGTGAGACCAATGATAGCTGTACCGACAGTGTGTAGCTTGTAGCCGGTCTTGACATCCATCCTGGACATCTGTGTGACAACCCAGAAGAAGCTGTCGTTGGCATGCGACACCACCATTGCACCTGCAGATATAGCGGTTACTAGCAGGGCCTTGCTTACCGCAGAATCAAAGCCCATAGAGGAAATCAAGGGTGTCATGAATGATGCTGTTGTAACTAGGGCGACCGTTGATGACCCCTGGGCCGTCTTGATCGCCGCAGCGATCAAGAAAGGTAGGAAGATGCCAAGGTGGGCCTGTCCGATGGACTGGCTGAGTATGTTGGCGACCGCTGAGTTCCTGAGCACTGCACCAAAGGACCCTCCTGCACCAGTGATGACGATGATGTTGGCCGAGTCTCTTATCGCGTCTCCTACCCACCCACTTGTGGATAGCATACTTCTTTGAAGATTGGCAGGCAGCCAGAACGCGAACAGTACCCCAATAAGTATGGCAAGGATCGGGTCCCCTAGGAAGCCCACGATGTGCCTTGCAAGGCCATCCCCTAAAGGATGGGCAGGTATGTCGGATATAGACTTCAACACGATCAACCCGATCGGCAGTATCATAGGGATGACCGCCTTCACCGCAGATGGTGCCTGCCGCAATCTCTCCTCCACATCTGTTGCTGACAGTTCTGGGTCTGGATCGATCTGAACCCTAGACGCGATCCTTACAGCAAAGAGCCAACCGACAAACACGGCAAACAGGCTGACAACCAGGCCGAACAGTATTACTAGGCCGATGTCCGCGCCCAATATCCCTGCAGCAGCTATAGGCCCTGGTGTTGGCGGGACAAGGCAGTGCGTAACAGTAAGACCCAGCGCTAGTGCTATGGCAGGCCCTGCCAGTGATATCCTCGCCCTCTTGGCAAGTGCCTTGTTAAGTGGGGAAAGTATTACAAAACCCGAATCTCCAAACACTGGCACAGACACGATATAGCCAATCATGGCCATTGCCAAGCTGATATGTCGCTGGCCGACCAGCCTCAAGATCTTCTCTGTTACCGCATATGCCCCACCCGATCGCTCCAGGAAGGTCCCAATGATCACCCCACCAATGATCACGATACCTATCTTGTTGAGGGTGTTGCCAAAGCCATCGCTTATGGATGTGACAACGGTAGCAGGGGCCATCCCGGAGCAAAGTCCGTATGTGATAGCTGCACCTAGCAGGGCGAGAAATGGGTGTAGATGCAATCTGACCGTTAAAACAATAATAAGTGCTATGCAGCCTAGTAGCAGTAGGATCAGAAGCATCTAGCACTTACTTTGCTTTCTTACGTCTGACCTCAACCTTGGCCAGTTTCTCATAGAACTGGACAATGCCGCCGTGATCATCCATGGCCTTGCCGTCGATCTTCAGTGCCTGCATGACCTCCATGACCACGCTGGTCAATGGTACCGGCACACCGATCTGGTGGGCAGTTTCGAGGGCGTTTGCCAAGTCCTTGATGTGTAAGGCAATACGGAAGCCAGGCTTGAAATTGCCGTCCAGGACCATCGGTGCCTTTGCATCGAGTACTGCACTGCCTGCCAGCCCTCCGCGAATGGCCTGGAATACCTTCTCAGGGTCAACCCCAGCCTTGGTCGCCAGCACCATGGCCTCTGACATGGCTGCGATGTTCAGGGCTACAATGATCTGGTTGGCAAGCTTAGTGATATTACCGCTGCCTATCTCGCCAACCAAGACTACCGATGATCCCATGCACCTAAGGATCCGCTCGACGCGATCGAATACCTCCTTCTTGCCGCCTACCATGATGGAGAGGGTGGCATCCTTGGCCTTTGGCTCACCGCCGCTGACAGGCGCGTCGAGCATCTCGACCCCCTTCTTCTGGAGTTCGGCGGCGATCTGCTTGGCTGCAAGAGGGGCGATAGAGCTCATATCCACCAAGATCTGCCCGGCCCTTGCACCTTCTATAACGCCATTCGGTCCCAGGACAGCATCCTTGACATCCTGGGTGTTGGGCAGCATGGTGATCACCACGTCGCTTTGGGAGGCAACATCCTTGCTGCTGGTGCCAGGCCTGGCGCCAGCAGCAACCACCTCCTTTACCGGCTCAGGTCTGATATCATAGACGGTCAGACTATACCCAGCCTTGATGAGGTTCATGGCCATGGGTTTCCCCATGATTCCCAATCCTATGAATCCTATTCGCTCCATTTCTTCACCTCGACAAAACCAAAGACAGGTTACTCAATTGGGGTCAAGACGACCTTCATTGCCTTCTTGGTCTCTACCAATTCAAATGCCTCTTGCCACCTATCTAGTGGCAGTTCGTGCGTAATCAGCCGGTCTAGATCAACCTGGCCTCTGTCCATCAGCACTAGACACTTCTCCCAGACATCCCAAGTATGGCTGAAGTGGCCTTTGAGTGTGACGGACTTGGCAATGAGTGGGTCTAGGCTGAGGTTTACCGGCTTGGGCCCCCAGCCGATCTTGGTGATCTGGCCATTTGGTCTTACCAGGTCCATCGATAGCCTGAGCGTCTCAGCAGGGCCAGCGGTATCTATTACCAGGTCTGCGCCATACTGGTCTGCTAAGGACATGACCTTAGAGACGGCATCCTCGCGACTGCTGTTGATGGCCAAGGTTGCGCCGAATTCCCTTGCCAGCACAAGCCTTTCATCATCTCCAGAAGTGCCTATGGCGATGATCTGGCTGGCCCCTCTAAGCCTTGCCATCTCCATGCAAAGCAGGCCTATAGGTCCTGGGCCTATCACTACTACCATATCACCTGGATTGACCGTGCTATTTACCACTACGGCCTTATAGGCCACACATAGTGGCTCGGTGATAGAGGCAGCCCTCAACGAGACGCCCTCTGGAACCCTGTGCAAGATCCGCTGCGGTACCTTCACGTACTTTGCATATGCACCATCACAATGGAATCCAAAGCCCTTGCGGCCTCTACATAGATGATAGTTGTTGGTCCGGCACAGTGTACACTTGCCGCAGTAATCTGCATGGGTCTCGGCAGTAACACGATCGCCGACTGCAAAGCCCTTGACGTTTCTGCCTACCTTTACGATCTTGCCTGCAAATTCGTGTCCTAGGATAAAAGGACAATTGAAGTTAAAGACAACAGAACCTTTGTGCATATGCGGGTCTGTACCACAGACACCCACATAGGCCACCTCGACCAATACGTCATCTTCGCCTATCTGAGGGATGGGTACTTCTCTGAGCTCTGTTGCACATGGCTTGTTCTCGTATTTGACCACTGCCTTCATTGTGTTCATAAGTCACCTCAGGACCTTCTTGATGGCCTTAACGATCGCCTCTACTGTCAGGCCATAATGCTCCAAGAGCTGCTCGTAGTTGAGCGATGACTGCCCAAAGCGGTCATTGACCGCAACGGCCTCTATCATCAGGCCAGTGCCCCTCAGTGAAAAGGCAATCGCGCTGGCAAGGCCTCCAATGATCGTATGTTCCTCCACCGTCACTACACCCTTGGTTCCAGAGGCCATGCTTCGGATGATCTTTTCATCTATTGGTTTTAGTGTACTTACATTGACTATCTTTACCGAAATGCCTTCTGCCTCTAATGTCTCTGCAGCCTTCAGTGACTTGTAGACCATGTAGCCATGGGCAAAGATGACGACATCTGTGCCCTCGCGGATCACCGTAGGCCTGCCTATCTTGAATTCTCCGGTCTGGGCAGTGACGTCAGGCACATCATTACGTAGGATCCGGATGTAGACAGGGCCATCGTACCTAGCCGCTGCCCTAACTATCTTCTTGGTTTCTATGCCGTCAGCGGGGGAAAGGATGGTCATGTTCGGTATTGCCCGCATGATCGCGACATCCTCGATGGCCTGATGTGTGGCCCCATCTCCAAAATCAGACAGGCCACAGCTTGACCCAACGATCTTGATGTTCAATCTGCCGATACAACTGACCCTGATCTGATCATATGGTCTGCCTGTTGCAAAGACCGAGAAGGAGTTGGCAAATGGTATCTTGCCGCACAGGGCCAGCCCTGCGGCTACAGAGATCATGTTCTGTTCGCCGATCCCCACCTCAAAGAACCGCCCTGGGAATTCCTTCTCAAAGAGCTTGGTCATCGTGGTCCTGCCAAGATCGGCCTCCAAGACAACGATCCGATCATCCTCTCGTCCTAGTTCGACGAGGGTTTGACCGTAAACCATTCTGCAATTCTGCATATTCACCAGCATATACCTCATTCTTCAAAGAGCTGCCGCGCGAGTTGGTACTGTTCCTTTGTCATGATCCCATGGTGGAAGTCTGCCTTGCCTTCAGCAAACGGAACACCCTTACCTTTTACCGTATGGGCCACGATCATTGTAGGCCTTCCCTTGACATGATCGGCCTGATCCAGGGCGTTAGCGATCTGCTGGATGTCGTGACCGTCAATCTCCATCACATGCCAGCCAAATGCCCTCCATTTCTCGGGGTGAGGATTCGTATCGTATCTTTCTACGATCGGACCGCTTGCCTGTACAAGGTTCTTGTCCAAGATGGCTACAAGTTTGTCCAGCTTATAGAAGGCCGCTGTCATGGAGGCCTCCCAGATCTGGCCCTCGGCAATCTCCCCATCCCCAAGTATGCAGTACACCTTGTAATCCTTCTTGTCGATCTTTCCTGCCATGGCCATTCCACATGCAATGCTCAGGCCCTGACCTAGGGATCCTGTATAGGCCTCTATACCAGGTGTCCTTCTTTTCTCCGGATGGCCCTGCAGGATAGATCCTAACTCCTTAAGTGTGCCAAGATGCTCATTGGGAAAGTACCCACATTCTGCAAGGGCTGCGTACTGGGCCAATGCAGCATGTCCCTTGCTCAAGAGGAAACGGTCCCGATCTGGCCACGATGGGTCCTTTGGGTTATGTCGCATCTTGTAGAAGTACAATACAGCGACGATCTCGGCGATAGAACAGGAGCCACCAAGATGGCCAGGCTTTCCAGCCCCAATCATTGTCACGATGTGGTACCGCAGTTTCTTGGCTATCCTTGTCAATCTTGCTAACTGATCAGAGGTCAAAGGCATAAACGTCCTATTCTAAAAGGATTCTTCACATAGATGCTCAGGGCAAAGAATATGCCGCAATATCTCCACAAAGTCAACTATTGAGGACATAGCATACTGCCATAATGCAAGGCACGTGCCACCCTTTCTGCGGCCTTCTCCAACAGCCTCGAGGCCTGGCTCATGGCCTCGGAGACGCTCATTGGTCGGTCACAGATAGAAAAGAGCGAGATGACACCTTGTTCATACAATCCGTCGACGTCTTCTGTTATGCTGCCAGCCAGGATGACCACAGGTATGTGCTCTTGCCTTGCAACCCTCAGTACCCCATGGATCGTCTTGCCAAACAATGTCTGGGCATCAACGCTGCCTTCACCAGCGAAGAGCAATCTGGCACCTCGAATCCTTTCACGGAAGGATACAGCCTCAAGGACCACCTCGATACCAGGTCTGGAGATCGCATTGAGCAAGGCCATCAATGCAGCACCCAATCCCCCTGCTGCACCAGCGCCAGGCTGATCGCGTACCTGGCGACCTGTGGCTGCCTCCAGTAGATCGATCATGTGTTCCATCCCACGCTCCAACTGATCCAACTGTTCGGCCGTGGCACCCTTTTGGGCAGCGTAGACCATAACGGCACCTTCAGGTCCAAGCAGAGGATTTGCCACATCACAGGCAAGGGTGATCGAGCAGTCCTTCAGGATGGGCGAGATACCAGATAGATCCACCCCTAGCACCTGTTCCATCATTCCACCAGTCATGGGCTGTTCTATGGTCCTACCATCCGGACCGATGAAACGTGCACCGAGGGCCTGGGCCATGCCAGTGCCGCAATCAGTGGTGGCAGACCCACCGATCCCAATGATGAGCTTATGGCAGCCCTTGTTCACAGCAGCCATGATCAACTGCCCAGTCCCAAATGTGGTAGTCTGAAACGGATTTCTCTTACTATGTGGAACACGCCATAGCCCTGATGCCTGGGCCATCTCAATGACTGCGGTCTGTCCATCACCTAGTATGCCGAACTTGGCTCGAACCGGCTTGCCCAATGGTCCTGTGACCCTGACATGTTCGTATCTTCCACCTGTGGCGGTCACTAAGGCATCGACAGTACCTTCGCCGCCATCTGCCAGGGGTATAGATAACAACTCGCCGTCGGGCCAGACCCTACGTATACCCCTTTCCATCGCTTGACAGGCCTGGGGTGCGGTCAGACTGCCCTTGAACTTGTCAGGTGCAAGTACGATCTTCATCAATCGCCAGGTTGAGCACTATCCAAATCCGATCGCCGGCTCGAAGGTGCTAGACGTATCGCATAAAGCGAACCTCTTGCGCCGATGAATAGTGTCAGCCGATCTGGGCCACCTATGGCTAGGCTGCCAGGACGCTCTGGGATCTCCACGATGCCGATCTGATTGCCTTGCTTGTTGTAGATATACACCTGGTCACTTGCTATGTACACATTCCCTGCAAGGTCTTCTACTACTGATGTACCACCACGTTCAACAAAGACATCTGCGGCCAACCTCTCATCAGGTCGCAATTCCACTAGGTAGGTCTTCCCATCATCCTCGCTGGTTACATAACGCAGATCACCAGCCGAGAACAATGCAAGATTCGAACTCTGCAAGATAGGACGCCAAGTCCCACCTGCCAGTATTGCCGTGCGAGAGCCCGGTGCATAGAAGTAGCCACGGTGTGCGCCTTCAATTACCCGTATGATGGCGGTATTGCTTCCCTGCCTATAGAGATAGTCACGGCGCTCCATGAGATCATTCAAGATCGACAACATATTGTGTAGGCCGACAGGCAGTAGCAGCGAGGTATCTGGCAGCTTATCAGTGACCTCTGCTACAGGTCTTGGCTCTGCGTTATCCTCTGATAAGTCAAGGCTGTAGACCGCCCTCTCATAAGCTACGATCAGCAGGCTAGAAGGCCTTGCAAACCCCATGACCATAGGCTGGCCCTGGATAGTCGCAATCTGCTCTGCCTTTCTGGTGGCTTCGTTCCAGCGGTAGATCGCATGCATTGCTGCATCTGTAAAGAATAGCCGACCTTTATCATCAGTGGTCAGGCCTGAGGCATTACTAAACCCTTCTGCAAGTCTTTCCAGCTTCGAGCCCTTATTGAAGACCGCTGGTAGTGGAAGTGGGGCTGGTGCCTTTAGCTGTTTGTTGACCACTAAGTTGGTAAAGAAATGCGAGCGTACTGAAACGTTGCTGTCCTTCTCCAATATGGCATTGTCAAAGGCCAACCTGGTCTGGCTGAATACTTTCATGTTCTCAAAACGGATATCATCTGAGCCTGAAACTATGGCTCCATAGGTCATTGGCAGTGTGGTGCGGGAGACACGATACATGAATGTGTTTGCAAAAAGCAGATTCCGGCAATCCTTTATCTCCATTGCGATAGCCCTATGTCCTGCTGGATTCTCCTCCTCTGTTTGTAGGGCATAGAATTCCCAGTTCTGCACATTGTAGAACTGGGCCTCGACATTCATATGGTGCTCCACCGAGATCTGATATATCCGGCCCGGAGATGAGGTATTCTCGATCCGCAGGCCTGCTGTCCTACAGCTTGTGTTATGTGGCCAGTTGCCACGAATGATTCCACCACCATCCTTGATCAGCAGGTCAGGCCCTTGTGCGCCGCCAGATTGGCCAAATCCAAAACCACCGCCTGGTGGGAATGAAACGTCGTCGAGCATGGAGTTATTCCCTGCCATCCAGACTATCCCAGCCGCGCGTCTGTTGGCACCAGGTACAACGCCAATAGATACAATGATATTCCTTCCACCTCTTGGGGCCACCAGTACGCCCAATGGCTCCCCTTCTCGCTCGAACCCTGGCGAGCCATTGGCCAAGGAGATCACCGTGTTGCCTGGATGCAATCCAATCAGGATCGTATCAGGCCCCAGCTCGATCGACCCGGATACACGATAGGTCCCGCTTGGGAAGAATAGGACCTGGTGCTCGCTGATAGCTGCCCGTATGGCCTCCGTATCGTCGGTTCGTCCATCACCTTTTACATTCAATTCTCGTACGTTGACCCACCTGTCCATAGGTGGCAGTGCTGGGATATCACTTGCAACCACCGGGGCTGGTTCGGACAGTGAGCGGACTTTATGCCTCAACTGGATCCCTTGTTCTCTGCCATCTTCGCCGATCTGAAGGCCAATCATGAATCGATCTACTACGTAATACCTTGAAGGAGCAGGCACGGTCTGATCGCCTTTATAGAAGCAAGGTACATCACTACAGGCGATGTTGGTCAGGGTAACCTCTGAGTGGGTGTTACGCACATTGCCGGTCTTTAAGGCCGCTATCGTGATATCCTCCATCCTCAAGTCTCTTCCATAGAGCTGCTCCACCTCGCCAGGTGCGATCTGGATTGCAATAGGCATGTGTGCGAATCGTACCCTAATTAGGGTAAAGCCGGCCTCCATGGTATGAATCGCACTTTCACGCTGCCCCTCAAAGCTGCAGTCCATAAGCAAGAACTGCCAGACCGGTGCAGTCCTTTTTGTGATGATCCCATACTGGCCCCCATAGATGTGGAGGTCACTTGCCTGATTCCCTATCTCTTCTATGGCAGCCTTGGCAGAGCCGATATGGAAATCTATGTGTCGAAGGAAGCAGTGTTGGGCTACATGGAACCTAATGGCTATGGCTGCAGGGTTGCCCTCCTCTATCTCGAAGTCTATGTTGCTTATGCCACTATAGAAGGTCATCTCTGTACCATCGCTGAAGGGCCTGCCAGGACCGGGACGGTAGTCGGCAAAATGGATCATGTACTTACCTGTCCCCTCTTGAAAACCGGGCGTATCCCTGCCCAAGACAAACACTGGCCGCTTGCGGCCATAGCCGATCAGACGGATCCCTTGCCATACATAGACCGTCTTGCCCAGTCTATATCGGCCTTCTGGGATAAAGACCACTCCAATACGGGCGGTCTCCTGGACACGGTTTATCGCCTCCTGAAGACTATTGGCATCATCACCAAGGCCGTCGGCATGTACGTCAAATTGATCCTTTGTCAGGTAGACTGCCCGTGGATCATCCAGCCTACTAGGATAGTAGGATTGCCCACCAAAAAGGTCTAGCAAGTCAACGGGCCATATCACAAAGATAGCGAATACCGCTAGTATGTGTCCTACCAGCTTGGCATGCACTGTGCTCATCTTGCCTGTTGGGCAGTCTTTATGACAGCAAAGAATGCCTCTTTGGGTTGATAGTTACGATCGAAAAGCAGAGGAGACCCGCCGATCCAAGATGTGGCATCATATACACCCCAGAATGTCACGCGGGTTATCGACTTACTGTGCTTGAGCAGGACGGAGAAGATCTCTGCATACTTTTCTGCCAGCTTCTTCTGCGTCTCTGCTGCAGCAGCATTTGGATCAGCGGTACCCTCACGGCTGACCATTGAGATATCAGCACCGCGATATCCCCGGGTCTGCGTGCGTATATCCAGTTCTGTTACCATCACCTTGACGCCAGTAGCCGCCAGATTCGTTATGGCGTATTCAAGCGTTTCCACGCTCGGGTAGGTCAGGCCGGCGTGTAACTGGATGCCAACCCCATCGATGCGGACGCCTTTTGACTTGAGGTACTTTACGATTGCGACCGCCCCGTCGCACTTGGCCTTTGAGGTGTCTAGGTTATAGTCATTGTAATAAAGCTCTGCATCTGGATCGGCCTCGTGTGCCCACCGAAATGCATATTCGATAAAGTCGTACTGTTTTTCTGGTGAGCCCTCTCCGATGATCCGTAGCCAGGGGCTATTTCGCAGCGTCCCATTGTCATTGAGGGCCTCATTGACCACATCCCAACCCTTAACGCGGCCTTTGTAATGTCCTACAACGGTAGTGATATGGTCTTTCATACGCGCTAGTAAGACATCGCGTGTTGCAGGGCCGCCATTGCTATCCTGAAAGACCCATCGGGGTGTCTGGGCGTGCCAAACCAAGGTGTGGCCGATGGGGACCATATTGTGCTTCTGGCAGAACTCAACAAAGGTATCAGCAGGCCCCCAGTTGTAGCGATCTGGTTCAGGATGTATCAATTGCCACTTCATGTCGTTCTCAGGTGTAGCTGTGTTGTAGTGCTTTATGGCTATCTGCGCTGCATTTGGATCTCTGCCCATTACGAGATTGCGATTAAGTGCACCTCCAATCAGGAAGTAATCCTTGAATACATCCTTAAGTGCAGGCAGGTCAGAGGTAGAAGCACGACCTACTGCGAGGATCACTAGAGACACGAGGATGGCTATGCTGTTTAGGACCCTACCTTTCATATCGATCTCCTTTCTTAGCTCCAGTCGAAACCATGTCTGGTCTTGTTCTATATATTACTTGCTGGATTGCTCCAAGGTTAGTAGCCCCAACTGATATGGCAGTAACTCATATCGTCCGCCACTTGCAGGGTCTCGTCCCTGAAAGAGGAACTGGAGATTGTTGGGATCCAAGATCATTTTTTCATCGTAACCATCACGAATCAATTCCCCATGGCTTATATCCCTTGTCCATGGGCTGACACCTTCCTCAAAGGTAACGTTATTGATTCCTGCAAATGGCGTCTGCCAGGAATCGGCACCGGGCAATGGGATCCACTGGCCGTCAAGTCGATCGGATATCCAGGCCCTATAGTAACGTGCAGGACTTAGGGCCTCGATCAACGTCAAATAGATGTTTGTTCCCTTGATCTTGTAGGTAATGCTCGCCTCAAAAAGGTTGTTGCGGCTATCACTGATCGCTACCTCTGGGTCGCTCATACCCTTTGGGAAATCCTCGATCCTGGTGCGGCAGCGATAGAAGTTGCCGTTGTCGCCAGTAAAGAATAGGTATGCATGTGTGTCGTCACATATGATGTGATAGTCGATCCAAAGCCCTGGTGCACTCGCAGGCTTTCTGGCGAAGAAGTCCTGCGGCTTGGACCAGCTCTCTGGCTTGGATATGTCGTCAGTGGTGGAATATTGCGGCTGCTGTGATTGGAATATCAGATACCACTTATTGTGTGGGGCGAAATAGAATAGGTGTGGTGCACAGTGATATCCCCTCAGATTGG
>JARYLO010000070.1 GCA_029907605.1 Sedimentisphaerales bacterium | reverse complement strand
CTCCTGGAGCTTGTCGATAAGTAAAGGGATGTCCGAAGGGTCGTTCTGCAGGTCTGCATCTAGTGCCACGACGATCTGCCCACGTGCATAGGCAAAACCGGCGCTCAGTGCCGCCGTCTGGCCAAAATTGCGACTGAATCTGATCACACATACCCGCAGGTCGGATGCCTGGATGTCCCTGAGAATCTCAAAGGACCTATCTGTACTCCCGTCGTCAACAAATACTATTTCATAGTCATATCTGCCGGCCAAGGTATGGGTGATCTGGTTGTATAAAGGACGCAGGCTATCCTGTTCGTCCAACACCGGCACTACTACAGACAAGGTCGGCCTGTTATCCTCAACCATAGCCTATAAGACTACACCAGGGGCACATGCAGTACAGCTAGTACTTGGACACGTTTACCTGCGGCATCTTGCCGGTAGCGAGGAATACGATCCTTTCACAGATATTGGTCACACGGTCTGCTATCCTCTCAACATTGTGGGCAGCCCAGATCAGGTATGTGGCCTTTGTGATATTCCTCGGGTCTTCTATCATATAGGTCAATAGCTCGCGATAGATCTGATCGTACAGGCCATCGACCTGATCGTCCTCATCGCAGATAGCGGTGGCCTTTGCCGCATCCCTTGCGATAAAGGCCTCCAAGGCCTTCTGCAGCATGTCGGCTGCCTTCTTTGCCATCACAGGTATACCAGCCAATGGCTTTAATAATGGCTCAGAGCCATGCATGAGGGTGATCTTGGCAATACCCTCTGCATAGTCGCCCATGCGTTCCAATTCCGTGGAGATCGCAAGAACGGCGATGATCTCCCTCAGATCTGACGCCACAGGCTGCTGTGTGGCAATGAGGTTTATGCAATCCTCCTCTATCTGCCATCTGAGCTTGTTGATCTGTTCATCGTCGTCGATGATCTGTTGGGCAGCAGCCGTATCCCGGTTCTTTAAGGCCTCTATGGAACGGTCTACGGCCGTAATGACCATCTGGCCCATCTGAAGGACCATCTGCTCCAACTCCCCGATGCTATCTGTGAAGCCCTTTCTAAGCATAGGTTGCTCCTGTTAGCCAAACTGCCCGCTGATATAGTTCTCTGTAAGTCTATCCCTTGGATTCGTAAAGACCTGAGAGGTCGTACCAAACTCTATGAGTCTTCCCAGATACATAAATCCAGTATAGTCCGAGACCCTTGCTGCCTGTTGCATGTTATGGGTCACGATGACTATAGTATAATCCCGCTTTAGCTCCCGCAAAAGCTCCTCTATCCGCATTGTGGCGATCGGGTCTAGTGCAGAACATGGTTCATCCAAGAGTATCACCTCAGGTCTCAGTATTACGACCCTGGCGATACACAACCTCTGCTGTTGCTCTAACGTAAGGGTCCGGGCATTCTGATTGAGCCTATCCTTCAACTCATCCCAAAGCCCCACCTGCTCCAATCCCCATCTGATGGTCGCTAATATCCGGTCCTTTCCGCTTACCATCCTGTGTATCCTAAGGCCGAAAAGCAGGTTGTTATATATGGATAGATCAAAGACATTCGGCCTTTGGAAGACCATCCCCACCTTCTTTCGCAATGCTATCAAGTCCGTCCGATCGTCGACGACCTCCTGCCCATCTATCCGGATACTGCCTGTGATACGGCAATTCTCGACAAGGTCATTCATCCTATTGAAGCACCGCAACAAGGTGCTCTTGCCACAGCCAGATGGTCCAATCAAGGCAGTTATGGCCTTTTCAGGCACCGAGAATTGGATGTCCTGAAGGGCATGAAAATCGCCATAGAACAGATTTAGGTCCTTCGCCCGGATCTTGACCGCCATCTGATCCATCTATCCAAACCTGCCTGTGATATAGTCGTTGGTACGCTGATCAGCCGGGTTGGTAAAGAGTACTGAGGTCTGCGCTACCTCTATGACTTGCCCCATCAGAAAGAACGCACACCTGTCACAGACCCTAGCTGCCTGCTTGGTATTGTTTGTCACCAACACCTGGGTATATCGCTCCTTTAGTTGCTGCATCGTCTCCTCGACCTTTGCAGTCGAGATTGGGTCCAGCCCTGAACACGGCTCGTCATAGAGTATGACCTCTGGCTCCACCGCCAAGGTGCGTGCTATGCATAGCCGTTGTTGTTGGCCACCTGAGAGTCGCAATGCAGGACTATGGAGGCGGTCCTTTACCTCATCCCAAAGGTGTGCCCTCCTGAGCGACTGCTCTACGATCTGCTCCAAGGTGGACCTGTTGGCTATCCCATGCATCCTCGGTCCATACGCAACGTTATCAAATATGCTTATCGGCAGGACCTGAGGCAGGGCAAATATGATCCCAACCCTTCTACGTAGGACGGTGTCCTCTATCTCCTCGATATCGCGTCCAGCCAACTGTATAAGCCCCGTCTGCCTGTAAGAAGGGACCAATGCGTTGAGGCGATTGATCGCCCGAAGGAACGTGGTCTTGCCGCTGTTGGCTGGCCCGATGATCCCGAAGATCTCATTTCTTTCTACAAGGATATCCACATCCTTGAGGACCTGCAGGGACCCGAACCAGCAATTCAGGACTGTGGTTTCTATTGCAGCTACCATTGCCTCTTACGCCTGTAGTGGGCCCTCAGGATGATACTGACTAGGTTCATAAGGAACACCAAGCTGATCAACACAAATGCGGTGGCAAAGCTTAGGGATAGCGGCATGTTTGGGACCTGCGTAGATATTACATAAAGATGGTACGGGAGGGCCATGACCTGGTCGAATAGGCTCCTTGGCAGTCGCGGCAGATAGAAGGCAGCTACCGTAAACAATATAGGTGCGGTCTCACCTGCAGCACGGCTGAGGCTCAGGACCGTACCTGTGAGTATCCCTGGTATGGCATAAGGCAGGACACAATGCCTGACCGTCTGCCATTTGGTTGCACCCAATGACAGACTGATCTCCCTGTAACTGGCTGGGACCGACTCAAGGGCCTCCTTGGTAGCAGTGATGATCACAGGCAGGCTCATAATGGCCAAGGTCATACAACCCGCCAGGATGGATGTGCCTAACCGCAACAACACCACAAAGACCGTAAGGCCAAATAGCCCATACACGATCGACGGGATCCCTGAAAGGTTTACCACTGCCAGCTTTATCAACCTCGTAAAAAGGTTGTCCTTGGCATATTCGACTAGATAGATGGCAGAGAGAACCCCTATGGGAAGCGACAGGATCATGGTGCCAACAATCAAGATGAATGTGCCGACGATCGCAGGAAAGATCCCACCTTCCCGCATGCCATTTCGCGGGGGCTGCAGGATAAAGTCTAAGGAGATGGCGCCTATACCATTTGCCACCACATACCACAGGGTCAGGATGATAGGCAGCACCACGAGCATGGTAACCAGCCCCATCAACCCAAATGCTATGTTCTGTCTGACCCTTGCCCCGCTCACTGCCTAGCCCTTCTGAGAAAGGCATCTGCCACAAGGTTGATCAAGAAGGTGCTGATAAACAGGACCAGCCCTACGGCAAAAAGGGCATAATAGTGCTCTGAGCCGCTAACCGCCTCACCCATCTCACTGGCAATGGTAGCGGTCAAGGTCCGCAATGCCTGGGTTATTGACCTAGGGATAACAGGTGAGTTGCCCGTGACCATCATCACTACCATGGTCTCGCCTATGACCCTGCCTATCCCAAGCATCACTGCGGCTATGATCCCTGACGAGGCCGCTGGCAGGCATATACGCCAAAGGGTCTGCCACCTTGTGGCACCCAATCCATATGCCGCCTCCTTGAAGGCCTTGGGTACGCTGGCCAAGGCATCCTCGGATATACTTATTATGGTGGGCAAGGCCATGAAGGCTAGGAGTAGGCTGCCTGTCAGACCACACTGGCCTGTCCTCAGTCCAAGCAGGTCCTTCAGGAATGGCCCCAGCCATACAAGCCCTATAAACCCAAGGACCACTGATGGGATCGATGCTAGTATCTCCACCAGGGACTTCAATATCCCCTTCAATGGACCCGGGGCAACCTCTGCTATAAACATTGCAGAGATCACCCCCACAGGCACGCACAATACTATCGCACCTGCAGTGACATAGAGCGAACCTATAAGCAAAGGGATGATCCCAAAGCTGGGAGGTTCAGAGATCGGCAGCCATTTGGTCCCCAAGAGAAACTGGCCAAGTGGATAATGGCCAAACAAGAGGACTGCGTCCTTCAAGAGGAACAGGAATACCAGCACCACAAACAAGATCACCACCAGGCCACTAAGCCTGATGCACGTCTCGATGATCCTTTCAGTTATCGCCCTGCGCAATAGTCACCCCCACTGGTACAAAACCTGTTTCGATAAACTGCCGCTGACCCTTCGGACTGAGCGTAAAGTCTAGCAATAGCCTCCCTACCCCCTGGGGCTGGCCATTGGTATAGAAGTAAAGACCGCGGGCAAGGGGATACTTCTTGGACATCACATACTCAGCAGTGGGCGGGAAGTATTGGTCTTCATCTGCCACCCAGACCGACTTTGTGCGATCACTGGTATAGCCCATGCCAAGGTACCCTATCGCAGCCTCATTGCCAGCCACCTCCTCGACAATACCCTGAGACGATGACAACATCAGTGTGCTTGAGGAGAACTCCTCGGTGCTGTCCTTCGCGCTAAGATGGATGACCCGCTCCTTGAAGTACATATGTGTACCAGAGCTGACCTCCCTCGAAAGGGTCACGATTGGAAGGTCTTTGCCGCCCAAGTCCCCCCAATTACTCACCTTGCCAGTGAATATATCATGGAGTTGCCTTATGGTCAGCCGGTCAACAGGATTGGCCTTGTTGACGATCACTGCCACCCCATCGAATGCCACCAGGTGCTCGACAGGCTCTACCCCCCTCTTACGTGCAAGCTCTATCTCCTTAGGGCTCATCTCCCTGGAGGCGGCTGCCACTTCACAGGAACGGTTTATCAGCGAGGCGATCCCTACGCCGCTTCCGCCTCCGGTCACGGCAACGAATACATACGGGTAGTCCTTCATGAACTCCTCACTGATCTTCTGAACAGCATTGACCATGGTATCAGAGCCCTTGATCTGTATGAAACCTGAGGGCTCATTAGGATCCACCACCTGGCCACAGCCGCCCAAGAGGGCTGCTAAAAGGATAAGTCCTACAGAACAAACTCTGCCACCCATTTCGGTCGGTAATTCTAAAGGGTCACAGCCCTCTTGCCAAGGGGCGATCATACTAGGCTTGCAGGCCGACAGGCCTTAGTGCATAATGCAACTGGTGGCTGACAAACAACAGATAGACCTGGCAAGCTACATAAGGGCCATCCAGGATTGGCCAAGGCCTGGGATCTTGTTTCGTGACATCACCCCATTGCTGGCCGATAGCAAGGCATTCAGGGCTGCTGTAGACGCCTTGATAAGGGACTACCTTGGCCAGTCCATAGATTATGTGGCAGCGATAGAGGCCAGGGGCTTTATCTTCGGCTCTGCAGCCGCAGACAGACTTAAGGTAGGGTTTGTACCTATAAGGAAGACCGGCAAGCTCCCTTATAAGACCCAAAGGATTACCTACCAGCTCGAGTATGGCACCGATAGCCTTGAGGTCCACGTCGACGCATTCAATAAGGGGGCCCGTATCCTGCTCATAGACGACCTGCTCGCCACCGGCGGGACCATGGCTGCAGCGTGCAGACTGGTAGAGGGCCTCGGAGGCAAGGTGGTAGGCATAAGCTTCCTTGTGGAACTGACCGAATTGAAGGGCAGGGACAGGCTGGCGAGATACAAGGTCACATCTGCCATCCAGTACTGACTGAAGGCCTGGCAGTTTTTGGATACCCCTGATGCCCCGGCTGTTATAATAATAGATAAAAACCGTACGGAGGACAATGAATGCCTAGGATATCTTTGGCCATCTATGCTATCACCTCTGTCTTTACTATTTCGTCCATTTGCCTTGCCGAACAGGTGGTCATCAGCGAGATCATGTACAACCCCCCTCCAGGCAGGCCAGAGTACATCGAGATCAGCAATAACACCGCCACACCCCTCGACATGGCATGCTGGCAACTGACAGGTGGCATCGAATACACCTTCCCTGACTTCTCCATGGATGACCCACGAAGCTGTTTCCTGGGTCCTTTTGAGAGGATCCTGGTGGCTGGCACAGATCCGCAGACCATCCGGGCGGCGTATACAATACCCTCACAGGTCAGGGTATTTGGGCCTTGGACCGGAAAACTGGATAATGGCGGGGAGCGTATCACCCTGCTGGACAAGAACGGCTTTGTGCTCTGCTCGGTGGCCTACGATGACGATGATCCATGGCCGGTAGCTCCAGACGGCACAGGCCACAGTCTTGTGTTGGTGAACCCAGATCGTGCAATAGACGACTGGCGGAACTGGAGGGCGAGCCTGCGGCCAGGTGGCAGCCCTGGCACAGCAGAATCGGACCAGGGCCAGGTCCCTATACCCAACCCAGGGCTGGACCTCGGGACTGGTCTGGTCTATATAGACTATGACAGTACCTGGAGATATCACGATGCGGGCCTCGACCTAGGCAGCGCGTGGAAGGAGCCGGCCTTCGATGACAGTACCTGGCCAACAGGCCGAGGCTTGTTTGGGTTTGAGACTGCAGCCCTGCCTGGACCTGGGATCCAGACCCCACTGGCCAACCATGACCAATTGACATACTACCTGAGGACCAGCTTCCAATACAATGGCCCAACCTCCGGCACCACCATCTACATAGACCAGATCCTGGATGATGGGGCAGTCTACTACCTCAACGGTATCGAGATAGGCAGGCCTGGCATGCCTGCAGGCAACATAGGCTTTGGCACCCCTGCTGCCAGGACCGTAGGGGATGCGGTCGAGGAGATATCGGTTATAACCACCGATGGCTCTGCACTGCGAAAGGGGACAAATGTCTTGGCGGTGGAGGTCCACCAGGTGGGGGCAACCAGCTCCGACGTGGTCTTCGGGGCCAGGCTCAGGATATCCGTGCCTGCTGGTGGAGATATACGGATCAATGAGGTCATGCTGGATCGTGAGGGCAATGGGTTTGTCGAGCTATACAATAGCTCCTCTAGCCCAATAGACCTGCATGGCTACGGACTAGTGCTCGACCCTGGCAGGCCGGTCAGGCTCACTATATCAGACAATTCACCGGTAGAGCCTGGAGGGCTGAGGGCAATAACGATCACTGGTGCTGGCCTGGCCATAACCGGTCCATTGACCATCCAACTGATCGCACCAGACGGCCTGACCGTGGTGGATGCAATAAGGGCAAGCATCCCTCTGGATGGCCGTTCTATAGGCAGGCAGCCTGACGGCAGTAGCAACTGGTACCTTTTCGAGCAACCTACACCAGGGATGATGAATCTGGCTAGTACCCAACTGGCCCAGATGGTAGCCCTCAATGAGGTACATCTTACAGGGCCGATCGCCGACTGGGTGGAGCTTTACAATCAATCTGACCAACCTGCTGTCTTGGAGGGCCTGTACCTATGCTCTAGGACAGACATGCAAGACAGGATCCCTCTGAGCGGGCTGCTACCGGCCAAGGGCCTGCTGACCATCCCCACCAACTTCCGATGCATGGATGACCGGCTGATGTTACTGTTGGTAAGCGAATCAGGGACGGTTTTGGCGGCAAGAAGGTTCACCAGGCCCAGCTGGGGCGACTGCCTGCAGGCCTACCCTGATGGATCTGGGCAATGGTACTATTCTGATACAAGCTCACCCGGACTGTACAACGACCCTCCCAGATGCACCGATGTGGTCATAAACGAGATCATGTACCATCCCCCATCAAATGAGCCATCTGCAGAATACATAGAACTGTACAACAGGGGCCAATCGCTGATAGACCTATCTGGCTGGCGCTTCACCGAAGGGATAGACTTCACCATCCCCCAGGGCACGGTTATCGAGCCAGATGGTTATCTAGTGGTCGCAGCAGACGCCAATTGGATCCGGTCGGTCTATGGTCAGATACATGTGATCGGCAACTTTGATGGTAGGCTCAGCAATGAAGGGGAGAGGGTCAGATTGCTAGACCACAGGGGTAATCTCGTTGATGAGGTAGACTATAGGACGGGCGGCAACTGGCCAGGGTTGGCTGATGGTGGCGGATCCAGCATGGAGTTGGTAAACCCCTGGATGGATAACAGCCTCCCATCTGCCTGGGAAGATAGCGACGAATCCGCCAAGACTGAGTTTAGCAACTATCAGTACTCCGATGTCTTCAGACAATTGAGGGCAGATGGCTCTGCCACGGATTACAAGGAGTTGCATCTCCATCTGGTAGGAGACAGCCACGTCATCCTCAAGAACATCCAGCTCAGAGAGAATGGCACAGGCCCGAACCTATTGACCAACACAAACAAGATGTCCACCGATGGCCGAAGCTCTAGCGGTTGGCTTGCGCAAGGCAATCACTATGCAAGCTTCGTGGATGGCGACCAATTGCACCTGGTTGCCGATGGCCATGGAGATAACAGGGCAAATAGGGTCGAGATCGATGCCACTGCCATGCAGCAAGGCAGGACATATCAGATCAGCTTTGATGCAAGATGGGTCTCAGGCCTTTCCAGGCTGATCGTGCAGACCTGGGATCACAGCATTGCCACCAGTATCTCCCTGCCAGTACCATTGAACCTCGGTACACCTGGTAAGCCCAACTCATGCCTCAATCCTTTCCCTGCCCCACAACTAGACAACCTCTGCCACAGCCCTGCTGTACCCCAGCCAGGCCAGCCGGTCAAGATCACCGTCCAGGTCAGATCTGTGGACCCAAACTGTACGGTAATCCTCTTCCACAGGCTGGACAATCGGGATGGCAACGCGGCATGGGCATCAAAACCCATGGCTGACGATGGAATCTCAGGGGGAGATGAGGTGGCCTCGGATGGCATATACACTGCCACACTGACCGAGTACAAGACGGCAGGCCAGGTCGTCCAGTTCTTTGTAATCGGCGTGGCTGGTACGGAGCTTACCGAATTACCCAAAGGTGGCACAGAGAGGCCCGCGATGTTTGTCATCGACAACCCCAATCCTCCAGGGGACCTACGGATGATGAGGCTTGTAGTCTCTGCGTTTGACCTGAGGGACCTTTCTGAAGGCGATGCCCCAACCGGTTCCCACAGCTATGCCTTTCCACGCCTGTCAAACCACTATTTCAACGCCACCTTGATCGTGAACGAACAGGATATCTACTACAACTGCGGATGGCGGGTCACAGGCAGCCCGTGGACCAGGGATGGCAACAGGACCAGAGGTAAGCTACATGTGCCTAAGGATAAGCCCTTTAGGGGCAAGACCAAACTGAGCTTCGACGACATTGCTGGAGGCCAGGTCGCAATACACAATGACCGGCTGGTACGCTATTGGCTATATCTGTTGGGCCATCCGGTCAATCAGAACGAATTCGTGAGCCTCGAGATCAATGCCAATGGGGCTGCATTGAGGGATGAGGTCGAGCCTGTGGCGAACGACTTCCTGGATAGAATCTGGCCTGATGGCAGCCAGGGTGAACTGTATCGAATAGACGACGAGTGGTGGTTCCAAGATAGCTGGGCACGGACTTATCGCAACGCAGACTGGGTTTATAAAGGCACGGACAATCCAGGCAGGTATAGGACTGAATGGATGAAGCGGACACGCGAGAATGAGGATGACTACAGCGCCTTGATCAGCTTCTTCAAGAAGGTCTCAGGCACATATACCCAGCAAGAGATAGAAAGGCTTGTAGATCCAGCAGCGATCACAAAGCTCTGCGCGGTCCGGGGCTATGCAGGTGATTGGGATTGGTTCTCGATGAACAGGGGCAAGAACGGCTACTTCTACAGAAGGCCAACAGATGGGCTGTTCATGTTCCTCCATTGGGATAGCGACCTTGCATTCCAAAGCGGCTACATAAACTCTGCCTTCTACAATGGCATGGCAGGCTTCAGACCCTACCTCGAGAAGCCATACAATATGCGGCTATTCAAACACTACCTTACGCGGATTGTGGAGGATTATGCCCTCAATTCTGCAAGGATTGAGGCATGGTTTGAAGCAGAAGAGCAGGCGAGCACCCAATACACCGTCAATACCACCCTCTATCGAAATTGGTTTACCAACAGGCAGGATCGGGCCTTCAGCTTCTTGGGCACAGCACGGACTACTTCCTTTGCCATTACCACCAATTCAGGCAAACCTATGAGCACCAATCAGGATAGCATTACATTAACGGGCACAGCACCCTTGCGGGTATTCAAGGTGGCTGTGGAAGGCCAGCCCAAACTCCAGGCCATCTGGGACACGGACACCACCTGGAGGATCGATGGGATCGTGCTCAATGGAGGCGAAAATAACATAACAGTACTTGGCATGGATGAAGAAGGGCATGTCCTCCATCAGGCCTCTATCAAGGTCACAAAGACCGGCAACTCACCGCCTGTGCTGGTCATGAACCCCAGGTCTGGAGGTTGGCTGGGATCTGTCTTGGAACCCATGATTGTCGAACTACTTGGCAGCTACGATCCTGATGGCTCGTTGCTGGATTACACCTGGTCTGTGGATCCGGTCGCCCAGTTGGATGCCAGTAGCCTAGACATCGCATACCTCTATTTCAATAACCCAGGTATCTACACGATTACGGTCACGGCAAAGGACGCGGCAGGTCTGACAACTACCCTGCGGAGGCAGGCCATGATCTATGCGACAGGTGACTTTGATGATTTCGATACCTGGCGACTTGCCCGGCCATGGCAACCAGACTGCGTCAGGCTCAGACACAATTACTGTGATGGGCCCTATTATTCACTAAGCGAGGTACCAGGGGAATTGATACTGCATGTATGGGATCAGGCTGCATATCCATTGAAGTCGGTGCCGCCTGCATATCCTGTGGTCTGGAGGCCCCTTCCGGCCACTGGAGATTGGGCCTTTGCTTGTGGTCTGAAGATCCGTGGCCAGGTCTTTGGGGACTATCTCAGCGGGATCATGATAGAATTGAACGAATCTGGCATGCCGATCCGTTATGCACTAGGTCTAGAGGATGGCAGCACCTTGACGGCAAAGACAATCAATTCTGCAGGTCTAGTCCAGAATCGCGCGAGCCGTTCATGGGACCGCTCTGAGGTACACCTCAGGATCAGGAAGGCAGCCGACAGGCTACACTTTGAATATCTCTCTGATGGGATCTGGAAACAGCTTGGCATAATAGAGTCGCCAAGAAGTACCTCTGCGACGGCCGGCCTCTTCTTGGCTACAGATACCAATCAGACCGTCAAGATCGGCTTTGACTACGCAGTATTGATTGCCCCAGGCCTTTGACAGCTATTACAGTACTTGCCCGGGTATATGGCTTAGCTTTCTCTACTGCCACCAAAGGCGAGGGTAATCTTGTCCGTCTTGAATCGTCCAGATGTCCTCTGTGCCGTTATCGTTCTCGCTTATTAGGTCGCAACCTGCAGCCCAATATGTCCACCAACTGGTCATCTCAATCGTGCCAAGACCAGCCCCTCCATAACTAAAAGGTTGACTGCTCGCCTCTTTGTCCCAAAAGCAAGATACTATGCTGTTTGGGTCATATGACCAGCCCGCTAATCCCCCTACATATACCCTTAGCCCAGGTATCCCTACAACACTGTAACAACGTTCAATACTACCTTGCTCTGCCGATCCCACTAGACCTCCTATGTGGTCCCCTAGACATAGGTTCTGCCCCAGGCTATAGCTATCTGTCACCTTTATGGGTCATTAGGTTCACCCGTACCACAACTAAACCCAAGGCAGTCCAAGGATATCCAGGCCATTAGTCCAAAGATAAACAGTATCCTCGCTAACCTAAGACCACTACCTTCTGGCGTAACCATCGCTATTACCTCCCTTCATCGTATCATCGTATGAGATTATTCCACATAGCTGCTAGATACAGAATCTGCCC
The DNA here is from genome assembly GCA_029907605.1 of Sedimentisphaerales bacterium. Taxonomy (GTDB): domain Bacteria; phylum Planctomycetota; class Phycisphaerae; order Sedimentisphaerales; family Anaerobacaceae; genus DTPU01. Next base: position 1,959 of record JARYLO010000070.1, on the reverse strand, counting down.
TCATGGCCAATAGCCATTATACCAGCCTATAGGCTGGCAATGCTAGCCGATCAAAAGACCATCTTGATTACCAAGACCAGCCCTAATAACAAGGCCTGATCTTGTAAATTTATCTGCCAAGTGGTTAATTACAACCCAACTGTCCCGAGGCTATTCAGACCGCCAACGACTAGCTCAGACCACTTGTGCTTGTTCCGGTTCCACCAGTTGTTCACCATCGACCTAGTGAGAGCCTGATTTGGCGGCTTGATAAACCTGCCCACCAACCGGTCAATGGCTGGCAATATTACCTCGCCTTCAGCCTCCAGCTTATCCATAAGCTCGGGCATGACCACAACCCTACCAGCCAACATCTTCTGTAGAAGACTTTGCTTGAGGCTGCGTCGCCATTCGGGATAATACGGCTCAAATTGCTCCTTGGCATATCTATACCCATTGCCTGCCTGCCAATACTGCCAATGTCGCTTATAAACCTCGGCCTTAGACATCCAACCCAGTTCAGGAAACATCGGATCTGTGCACCTGTAATTGCGGTCGAATTCAAATTGAACCCTGGTCCCAGTCAATTCCTCGAGACATCTATGGATCTCTCGATGTGCCGTGGGGTCATACCTAAAACCATATTCAATAATAGGTGGAATCGCCTTTATGTCGCCAAGACGGGCAAGCGAATAGGCTATATGCACATTCCCGGTCTTAGGTAACTGTTCGATTAAGGGATCAACGGCCCTTTGATCCCCTAATAGCCCCAACGCAATGGCCGCATATGATCTAATGTCGTGATCCTTCTTCTCAGGATTGGTAATAGTATACTTGCCTCCTAAATAGTCTCCATGCTGGAGTGTCTGGACCAATGGCTCAAAGGCCCTTGAATCCTTTATGGCACCCAAACACAAGGCAGCATAACACCTGGCAATATGTGGATACATACCCCCACTGCCAGTAAGCATCTCCGGTTCAGTCCAATCAGGCCCCTCAAGCAGCACATGGATCAAGAAGGGTACCGCCTCCTTGGTACAAAGACCCTCAACAGGATCAAACCTGGATCCAGGTGGATAACGCCCTAGATCGGGAACTACCAGGATAAACCCAAGTCGGGTCTCCGAATCAAGGACTGCTTGTCTCAGAAGGGAGTCAAAATCATCTTGCTGCCCTACGCAAGGTAATGCACCCAGAAACAACAGATAAGTCTGTAACATGAAAGTCAAGCTTGATTCACGATAAGTACTCATCATATGACCTCCAAACAAAACATTACCATCCGGACTATTGCCACCACTTCCAAGTACTGGGGCTTCGCTTTACAGCCGTACCGCAGTGGATCTCGCCACCATCCAGGTGATACTCATAGTATTCATCTATGAAAACAACTGTACCTCCATACACGTTTCTAACACTGCTCTCAAACGGATCTGGGCTTATCCCATTCAATGCAAAGGGTTTGGGAACTGCCCGAACTCCCACTGCATTCAGATGGTTGACCATGTTTGGCATCCAACCAAAGGCCCGGTTATCATAACCTTCCCAATAAAGATCAGTGACTAGGTAGAACAACGCTGGCACGCCTGGCTCCGCATCCTGGCACCACTTGTCAGAGGAAGGTATTAGCAAGGCTGCAGGTTCAGCATACGTATAACCACCCGCAACCAAGGCAGATTCTAGCTCCTGTTCATATGCGCTGCCAACATATATCTCCTCAGCAGTAGCGGAGGCGGTGGTAAGATGAATGGCGAAGGCCTCAGCAGTACAGTATCACTTAGCTCTGCACTACCATTTGTCACTGTAAGCTTGAGCCGCCAGTCGGACTCAGATATGGACGTCCGAAAGCCTAAGGCCTCAGCATAGTACGTCAAGTCACTGCTGACTGGGCCTATCTGATAGGTATATCCCTACCCATTGTCAAGACAGAAAATTGTAGAATTTAAGATAGATTCACCGCCTATTGTTACAGCAGTTGGG
>JARYLO010000006.1 GCA_029907605.1 Sedimentisphaerales bacterium | reverse complement strand
ACATTTGCCGATCATCTTGGTCGCACCTCTAACGAGACAAGACCGGTGCGGGTGCCATCAGTTACCCTGAGCATGACCACGCCCTTATCGCGGGCCTTCCTGATCGCATTGTAGAACTGCCGTGTGTTGCTTACAGGTTCTTGGTCTACCTCCAGGACCACATATCCAGGCCTAAGACCCTTCTGGATCGCCTCAGATCCTGGATGTACGGCAGTGATGATCACACCCTCGGATTGATCGCCCTCAAAGCCATAACGCCTGGCGGTCTCTGGTGTCAGGTTGGCCACCTCTACCCCGATATCCTCTACGGACTGGCTCTCTGTAGCTGTACCTGCTGCCAGCCTATCAGGATCGCGTTTGCCCAACACAACAGTGATGGGCTTGCGCTGGCCCTTCCTGAATATGGTAAGCTTGACCTGCGTACCAGGCTTATAGGCACCTATCTTGTTTCGAAGGTCCTGGGCGTTCTCTATGGTCTTGCCGTCCACCTCAAGTATCACGTCCCATGGCTTTATGCCGGCCTTGTCTGCAGGCGAATCCGACACTACCTCCTCTACGATCGCTCCCTTGGGCTGCGAGAGGCCCATGGACCTGGCAACGGCATCCGTCACATCGGCTGGTTGCACACCAAGGAAGCCCCGCTCAACATGACCTGTCTCCAACAATTGCTTGTACACGTCCTTAGCGAGGTTTATGGGTATAGCAAAGCCTATACCTGCATAGGCACTGTTGGGCCCAAAGATGGCCGTATTGATCCCTACCACCTTGCCATCAAGGTTGAGAAGGGGGCCGCCAGAATTGCCAGGATTGATGGCGGCATCGGTCTGGATGAAGTCCTGGAATGCAGGCGTTCCCTCAGAAAAGCTCAAGTCGCCCCTGCCCTTGGCAGAGACTATGCCTGCGGTCACCGAATGGGTAAAACCAAAGGGGTTGCCGATCGCCAGGACCCACTCTCCTACCTCCAGTGCATCAGAATCCCCCAGTTCCAGAGGGGCAGGCAGTCCATCTGCATCGACCTTGATCACCGCCACATCGGACTCTGGATCAGTACCGATACGCCTTGCCTGGTACTCCTTGCCATTGCCCAGTGTTACCTTGATCCGCTCTGCCTTACCAACTAGATGATTGTTGGTCAGGATATGGCCTTCGCTGGTAAAGATAAACCCTGAACCCTGTACCTTCTGGGTCCTCGGCTGCCGCGGCCTGGATCTTGGTATGGACCTTGGCAACTGGAATGGCATATCCTCGAATGGGTCCCAAAACCAGAAAGGCAGGTCCCGCAACTGTGGGTAATCCTCCTCCCCAATCGGCCTTTCTGCCTCTATCGAGACCACTGCAGGTGAGGCCTTCTCCGCTATGGCAGCAAAGGCCTTGCCCATCCTCCGCAAGGTATCTATGCTCGAGTCGGTTGCACCTAGGCCAGGTGCAGCTACGATGAGGGCCAATCCCAGGTACCAGATCCAAGACCATCTTCTATGCATGACCATAGGCCACCTCCTTTCACAAGTCTATTCCGTTCAATCCAGGGTGGGCCTGCCTAGTGTGGTACGATTCTAAACCCGCCGGGTTCGACCTGTCAAAAACCTTTGTGGCCCCGGCGGCATCATATTGATGTGTGACGCTGTCGAGATGGGTTATCTATTGATCTGGGACTGGCTTTTTGGTTTGCTATATAGAGGCCCAGCCGGCAAGCTCGTATTTAGAATGCCAATGAGGAGGACCTAGAATGGCAGTGCTAGCAACATCCTTGGTCACGGCGTTAGCTATCAATACCGTCTTTTTGGGCGCGGTCAACCCCCTGTTTGACGATAGCCGCGTACATGAGATCAGGATCAAGTTCGACAATCCTGATTGGTACGACCAGCTCTACAATGGACATGTGCTTGATCCCACTGATCCGTATTTCCGCTGCTCAATCACCGTAGATGGCCTGACCCTCAATCCAGTTGGGATCAGGTTCAAGGGGGATGCTGCCTTCTATATCCCATCCATCAAGAAGCCCTTCAAGATCGACCTTGATGTGTTCAACAACAAGCTGGACCTTTATGGGATGCGGAAGCTGAATCTAAACAACATGTACAACGACCCAACCATGCTCCGGGAGAAGCTATTCCTGGACTTTGCTGGTAGATACATCCCAGCACCTAGGGCGGTACATGCAAGGGTCTACATAAACGACCAGTATTGGGGGCTTTACCTGGCCGTAGAACAGATCGACAAGCCCTTCGTGCAGAGCAGGTTTGGCCCCCAAGAGGACGGCAACCTATTCGAGGCACAAGGTGCAGGAGATACCGATGGGCTGACTGAGGGCCAGGCCTGTTCTGACCTTACTTGGCTTGGGCCTGATCCAAACGCATACCGGCCTTACTACAGGCTGGTAACAAACGAGACCACAGGCGACTACTCGGACCTAGTGCACCTAATCGATGTGCTCAACAACACCCCACTGGCCGAGCTTAGCGAGAAACTGGCTGAGGTCATGGACATAGAGAACGTGCTCTGGGGCCTTGCATTGAACAATCTCTTTGTTAACCTGGACTCCTATATCGGTACTGCAGCAAATTACTACCTCTATCACCGCACGGACACAGGCAGATTCATCCACCTACATTGGGCAACTGACGAGGCCTTTGCCAGGACCAGGCCTTATGTAGGCCCTGACCAGGACCCGGTAACCCTTGCGCCTTTCTGGGTACCTGTGACAAGGCCTGACCAGAGGCCTCAATATAGGCCGTTGATGGAGAGGCTCTGGGCCATACCGCAGTACCAAAAGGCATATCTTAGGATGCTCGCCAGGATGTGTAGGGAAGGCTTCAGGCCTGAGGAGCTCGGAAAGGAGATCAACCGCCTGGCGGACCTGATCAGACAGGATGTGTACAACGACAACAACAAGCTCTATACAAACGCCCAATTCGAGCAAGGCCTTGTGCAAGATCAAGTCATAGACAAGAGGGTCATCTACGGCCTGGTAGACTTTGTGGCCCGAAGGTCGGCATACCTGGACCAAGAGCTGGATGGCTATGCCTCTATCGGCGATATCCAGATGAACGAGCTGCTAATCGCCAATGTCACGTCCCAGGCTGATGAGCAGGGCCAGCACGATCCGTGGTTGGAGATCGTCAACCTTGGACCGGGCAAGGTAAGTCTTAAGGGATTGTATCTCTCTGATGATCAGGCTGCGCCAACCAAGTGGGCCCTGCCTGACCTAGAGATCCAGGATGGCCAATTCCATCTGATATGGCTAGATGGCCAGCCTCAACAGGGGCCAACACATGCCAGTTTCAGACCTGCAGCCGGTCCAGGTCAGTTATATCTTTTTGATGCCAGGGGGGTCCTTATCGATACGATCGCATACCCAGCCCTTGGTGCAGACCAGTCTTATGGCCGTTATCCAGATGGCATCGGGCCATGGAAACTGACAGATTCCCCCACGCCTATGGCCGCCAACAAGTGGACCTACAAGCCACCTCGACTATTCATAAACGAGCTGATGGCAGACAATACAAGGACCATTCAAGACCCTGATGAACCAGGTGCCTACGAGGATTGGATAGAGATCTACAATGCAGAGGACCTTGAGGTAGACATGTCGGGTATGATCCTCACGGATGACCCATCTAACCCAACCGAGGGATGGCGGATACCAAGTGGGGTCAGGATCCCAGCCAAGGGTTATCTGTTGTTCTGGGCCGACGGCGAACCAGAGCAGGGGCCACTACACGCCGACTTCAAGCTCAGTAGGTCTGGAGAGGCAGTTGGGCTGTTCGACACAGCCGAGCACGGCTATGTCCTGATAGACAAGATCGAGTTCGGTCCGCAGTCCTCAGACGTCTCTTATGGAAGGAGGGGCGATGGCGGAAGCCAGTGGCGATTCATGACATCACCAACCCCTGGCAAACGCAACCCGTTCTAGGAGCTGGGCGTTGCGGTCTAGATACAAAGCGGGCCTGTACCTTACCAGTACAGGCCCGTTCTCATACATCACGATCCTACTGCATGAACTTCTCTAGTCCCGACAAGTACTTGTCAAAGACCTGCACGTGCGCCTAGGTCGTCTCGTGGATATTGATTGCAAGTATTTGCGCTAGGTTAGGTTCCATGTCTCCCAAATGCCCAGATGTCTTTTTTTCAGGCCCAACGATCGGCTTCTATCACGGGACTTTAGGCAGATACATGCAGCAACCTTATCGATCAATTGCAAAACGATTGCCCAATAGATGTACGTCGGTTAGACTTCTTGCAGGTGAAGGAATGCAGAAGGCAATGGTAGGCATCATTGGTGGGACAGGTCTGGGCGATGACCTGGCTGCATGGATGACACACATCACCAGGCGTACAGTCACAACGCCATTCGGTAGACCCAGTGGGCCGATCCTCACAGGCACCCTCGGTGGATACAAGGTGGCATTCCTGAATCGGCATGGACCTGGCCACAGGCTCAACCCTAGTCAGGTGCCATATGCGGCCAACATATTCGCCCTCAAAAAGATAGGTGTGAGGGCCATCATTGCCACAGGGGCAGTCGGGTCGCTGCGCGGCAATATCAGGCCTGGGGATGTGGTATTGGTAGACCAGTTCATCGACAAGACCTTCAGACGTCTTGGCACCTTCTTTGATGCCTACGGCGCGGTCCACTGTGAGATGGCCCAGCCGGTCTGCAACCGCTTGCACAAGTTGGCAATCAAGGCTGCTAATCAGGCCAAGATCAGGGCACATGGATCTGGCACATATGTGTGCATGGAGGGACCTCAATTCTCTCCTAGGGCAGAGTCGCTTATGCACAAGGCCTGGGGCGCAGACCTGATAGGCATGACCGCGATGCCAGAGGCAAAGCTGGCAAGGGAGGCCCAGCTCTGTTATTGTCTGGTTGGATTGGTCAGCGATTACGACTGTTGGCAGATGCCTTCCCGTCATCAGCAGCAGCGGCTCTTGGAGCACATCATGGCAAATATCAAGGCTGCTACCGACAATGGGCTCAGACTGATCAGACAGATCCTCCAGATCCCTGGCCTGGTTGACGATACCTGCAGGTGTAGGCACAGCCTTGATCTTGCGGTCTGGACGGACCGCGGTCAGATACCTGGGCAACAGGCCCGAAGGCTGGGTGTCCTTTTTGAATGATCACGGGTGTCAGGTTCTGTTATCCTGAGGCATAGCAGCTATGGCCAACAAGGCGCCCAAGGTGGTGGTGATCGGTCCGACATACATAGACATGGCCTTCCGTTGCGCACAGTTCCCAGGTCCTGGACAGGTAGAGATCGGCACTGGCCTGCGGTATTCTCCAGCAGGCCCTGGCCCTGCCCAGGCAGTGGAGGTGGTACAGTGTGAGTGCCAGGCGCACCTAGTCAGCAAGATAGGCGGAGATCCATTCGGTGTGATGGTCAAGAACAGCCTGGCAGAATGGGGGGTCTGTACAGACCTGATTCGCCTGGCACCTGCAATAAACACAGGTGTGATAATGACGTGGGTAAATGCCCACGGCGAGAATTCTACTTGCATATATGCAGGTGCAAATGCAGCACTTCAGGCCCAGGATATACAGGCAGCAGAGCAGGTAATCCATAAGGCCTCGGTGTGCCTCTTGCACGGCCAGTTACCCCAGGAGGCCATTGTGGAGGCCATCTGTCTGGCACAGGTCCACGGGACCAAGGTGATCCTGAATCCAGCCAGGCCGTTGGGACCCCGGGGCCAGCCTGACGCCAACATGCCCATGGAGTTCTTTCTGGCAGATGTCTTGATCGCCAATTTCTTCGAGGCCGCACAGTTGACGGAGACCTCTGCGGTCAGCCAGGCCAATGTGCACCAGGCAAAGCTGATGGGTTCGGACCTTGTGGCAAGGGGGGTCAAGTATGCGGTGATCACGTTAGGCCGTCGTGGCTGCGTGTTAGTAGACCGCAATGGCAGCGAACACATCCCTGCATTCGAGGTGGAATTGGTGCACCAGACCGGCAGGGGCGATGCATTTGCAGGTGCAATGGCGGCGTACCTTGCAGTTGACGACGACATGCACAAGGCAGTGGAGTTTGCATCTGCAGCAGGGGCCCTGGCCTGTACGAAGTTTGGCGTCCTGGAGGCCATGCCTACAAAGGCAGAGATCATCCAACTCTTGCAAGAAGGGGCCCTTTGAGGATCCACCTTGACAGGCCGCCTGGCCTGGCCTATGATGAACAACTACTTGGAAGTTTAGAAGCCCTTGTCTTTCAATAGGTTACGTATATGACCCATGCGGGATTCGTGCATCTTCATCTACACAGCCAATACTCTTTGCTGGATGGTGCCATAAGGTTTGAAGAGCTTCTTGCCCGGTGCAAGCAGCTAGGGATGGAGGCGGTTGCGGTCACAGACCATGGAAGCCTCTTTGGTGTGGTGGAATTCTACATAAAGGCCTTGGATGCCTCGATAAGACCCATCATCGGCATGGAGGCCTATGTGGCTCCGGGCAGCAGGTTTGATAAGTCTAAGGCAGGCATAGGCGAGGCAGCCGACCATCTACTACTGCTGGCCAAGGACAATCGCGGCTACAAGAACCTGATGAGGCTATCGAGCATAGGGTATATCGAGGGTTTTTACTACAGGCCGCGGATCGATAAGGAGGTCTTGGCAGAATTCCATGAAGGGTTGATAGGCTGCTCCGCCTGCCTGAAGGGAGAGATTACTGCTGCCATAGCCCGCGGGGACATGGAGCAGGCCAGGACCGCTGCTGAGCAATATGCCAAGATCTTTGGCCAAGACAACTTCTACCTGGAGATACAACGGCACGATGGTCAGCATGTCGACATTGTTGGCCCCACTTTGGACCTTGCGAATAGAATTGGCCTGCCTGTGGTGGCGACCAACGACGTGCACTTCCTGGATGCAGAGGACTATGAGGCACACAATTGTCTGTGCGCTATAGGTACAGGGAAGCTGGCCACTGACCCAGATCGACTGATCTATCCTCCGAGCGTATATCTCAAGGGCCCAGACCAGATGCGGCAGCTCTTTGCGGACGTGCCCCAGGCCTGCGATGCCACATTGGAGATCGCCAATAGGTGTCATGTGGAGCTGGACCCGAAGACCCGTCATGCACCGAGATTCCACTGCCCTGATGGATCATCGCCCGAGCAATTCCTGACTGCCTTGGTCTACCAGGGTGCCAAGCAGAGATATGGCCAGATCACCAGCCAACTGGAGGAAAGGATCCAGAGGGAGTTGCAGGTGATTAATTCAAAGGGCCTGGCCAGCTACTTCCTGATCGTCTGGGACTTCTGTCAGTATGCACGCAGCCAGCAGATCAGGCTCGGTGCCAGGGGAAGTGGCGTGGGAACGGTAGTTGGCTACTGTCTTGGTCTATCGGATGTGGACCCTCTAAAGTATGACCTGCTATTCGAGCGATTCATAGATCCCCAGCGAGCAGAAATGCCCGATATAGACATAGACATCTGCCAGGTCCATAGGCAGCAGGTGATAGACTACGTACGCCAAAAGTACGGACATGTGGCCCAGATCATCACGTTTGGGACCATGAAGGCGCGGGCCGTGATCAGGGACATATGCCGTGTGCTCGGTGTGCCATTAGCAGAGGCAGACAGGCTGGCCAAGCTCGTGCCTGCAACGTTAGATATGACATTGGACCGGGCTCTACAGACCGAACCTGAGCTGGCAGAGGCATACCAGAACAAACCCTTGATACGCAAGGTCCTAGATATCGGCCGCAAACTCGAGGGTCTGGCCAGACACGCATCCGTGCATGCGGCTGGTGTTGTAGTATCTGACGAGCCATTGATCGACCTGATCCCGCTGTACAAACAACCTGGCAGCGACGACCTGATCACCCAATTCGAAGGCCCGATGGTCGAGAAGGTCGGCCTCCTGAAAATGGACTTCCTTGGGCTCAAGACCCTAAGTGTGTTGGAATTGGCAAGGCAGCTGGTCAGGCAGAACCACCAGATCGATGTGGATATAGATAATCTGGACCTGCACGACGCCAAGACATTTGACCTATTCGCCTCAGGCAAGACAAAGGGTGTGTTCCAATTCGAATCCGCTGGTATGCAGTCCATGCTTGTAAAGATGCGGCCTGACCGGATCGAGGACCTCATTGCAGCCAATGCCTTGTATAGGCCTGGTCCGATGGTCTTGATAGAGGACTACATAGCAAGAAAGCATGGTGCACCCTGGACATGCCCGCACCCGATCATCTCCCAAGTCCTCGATGAAACATATGGGATCATGGTCTATCAGGAACAGGTCATGAGGATCTGTAACCTCCTCGGCGATATCCCACTGCGTGATGCCTATAAGCTCATAAAGGCCATCAGCAAGAAACAGGCAGATGTGATCAGCCAATACCGCCAACAGTTCATTTCTGGCGCAATCAAGAAGGATCTTAAGCCTGAACACGCCGAGCAGATTTGGGAGATCATCGAGCGATTCGCCGGTTATGGGTTTAACAAGAGCCACTCCACCAGGTATGCCTTCGTGGCATACCAGACCGCGTATATGAAGGCCCATTGGCCTGTTGAGTTCATGGCCGCATTGCTGACATATGAGACAGGCGATACAGACAAGGTAGTTGAGTATATTGATGAATGCCGGAACATGGGTATCGAGGTCCTGCCGCCCGATATTAATGAAAGCGGAGTCTGGTTTACCCCATTGCACCAAGGCACGCAACGCAAGGGTGTCATACGCTTTGGGCTTGCTGCAGTCAAGGGCGTTGGACAGCGGGCCGTAGAGCAGATCATCGAGGCCCGCAAGCAGGTAGGAAGGTTCAAGAGCCTATTTGACTTCTGCGAACATATTGACCAACGGATTGTCAACAGGCAGGTCATAGAGGCATTGATAAAGGCAGGTGCATTTGACAGACTTGGTGGCAGCCGTGCCCAGTTGATGGCCGGATTGGATACTGCAATGTCGGTTGGGGCTGCAATACAATCCGATCGGTCGGCTGGACAGATGAACCTGTTTGACAATGCCCCCATTGCAGACCTAGATCTTGACCAAAGACGTCTGCCAGATGTCCCAGCATGGTCAGAATCGCAGGTGCTGGCCTACGAGAAGGAGGTCCTTGGGTTCTACGTTACTAGCAACCCATTGGCCCATCATGCACAGCTTGTAGACACATACTCTACGGTCCACACCTCTGACCTGGGTCAAACGCCACAAGACAAGGAGGTACTAATCGGGGGGATTATCTCCAAGGTCCAATACAAACTCACCAAGAACGGCCGCTCCGCTGGCTCAAAGATGGCCATCCTCACGCTTGAGGACCTGCAGGGCCAGGTCGAGGTCGTCATATTCCCATCGACCCTTTCCGAATATCAGGACCTCATTGCTGAGGACTCGGTTGTCTTTGTCCGCGGTAGGGTAGACCACAGCCGCCAGAAACCAAACATCCTTGCAAGTGAGTTAATAGCAATCGACCAGATCTCAAAGAAAGTGGCAAGTAAGGTCCATATACGCCTGATTGCCCAAAACCTAGATGAACAGAAGATCGCCCAGATCCGGCAGATCTGCCTACAACATCCAGGCAAGAGTCCCTTGCTGCTTACCATATGCACCGAGAGGGGCAAGATCCATGCCATGGCAGACAAACGCTACAATGTGGAGCCAGATATAGAGTTCTGTAACCAGATCAGACACATCGTAGGGCATAACAATCTTGTCTTGATAAGATAGGGTGGAGGTCACTTTGGCAGATCGGAAATCTACCGAATCGCTAAGAGGTAAGTTCATCGTGATAGATGGGCCTGATGGCTGCGGCAAGAGCACACAACTAGAATTGCTGGGTAACTACCTACGCGACAAAGGCCTGGATGTGGTATCCACTTATGATCCAGGCGGGACTAAGATCGGTAATCAGATCAGTAGACTCCTAAAATATGATGCCCAAGGGCCAATGGCTCCAACCACAGAGGTACTGCTGTTTATGGCCTCGCGGGCACAGCTCGTCAATGAGGTCATACGTCCTGCAATAGAACAGGGCCAGACCGTTTTATGTGATAGGTTTGTCTCGGCAACGTGTGCTTATCAGGGCAGCATGGGCTTTCCGATCCAACAGATCCTTGAACTTGCCCGCATATGCACAGAGAACCTCTGGCCAGATCTAACCATCATACTCGACATACCTGCGGAGGTTGGACTGGAACGGACAGGTAGAAAGAGGGCACTCAGCCCAGGATCCACACATACAGATAAGGGCCAAGGTCACCTGTTCAGGGATGCCGTGGTAGATCGGTTCGACTCAAGGCCTTTGTCCTACCACCGAAAGGTCAAGAAGGAGTTCCTCAGGCTGCCTACATATTATCCTGGACCGGTATCGATCATAGAGACCGCAGGGCTCGATATCCAATCTGTACAGCAGCGGATCATACAAGAGATCTCCTCATGGATTACCAAGGGCTAGGCCAACCTGCCAGATCCTTTGCACAGATCATCGGCCAGCAGAAGGCGATCCAGCTGCTGCAGATGGCCTTTGGCCACGCAAGGTGGGCCCATGCCTATATCTTCGCAGGCCCTAATGGCGTTGGAAGGACCTCAGTTGCACTGGCATGGGCAAGATTATTGCTCTGCATCCAGCCACTCAAGACCGCACACAACTGGCATGATGCCTGTGGTGTGTGTCGATCCTGCCATGAGATGGACAAGGGTACGCACCCAGACCTACATGTCTTGAACAAGGAACTCTACAGGTACACATCCAAAGGCAAGGCGGAAAGCAGGCCTACCGAGCTGCAGATAGACGTGATCAGGGAGTTCCTGATACCCCAGGCCTTCCAGATGCCATCGATCTCATGTAGGCGGGTCTTTATCGTGCAAGAGGCAGACAAGATGAATCTCGAGGCCCAGAATGCCACGCTCAAGGTCCTGGAAGAGCCTCCTACATATTGCTGCATCGTCCTGATATGTGCCAGGCCTGACCGCCTGCTGCCGACCATCAGATCCAGATCGCACCTGATAAGGTTCAGCCCACTGGACCACGGGATCATACAGAAACACCTCTGCAACGCTGGCATACAAGGGGACCTCGCCAGGTTCCTCGCATTCATAAGCGGAGGCAGCCTGGGAAGGGCCAGGATCCTTGCCTGCCTGGAGGGGGCCGGGGGACTATTGACGGACTCTAGAGAGATCCTCATTACTGGCCTTACCAACAGCGACACAATAGTCCAGGTCGAACGGATTGTTGCCCAGTGCGATGCGATTGCCAAGGCATGGTCTAGCCTTGAGCCCCAGACTAGTCCGGCGGATCTGAGGCGTAGGTCACACAGGTTGTTGATCGATATCCTCCTTTCTATCTTGCAGGACGCCCTCAAGCTTGACTTACTGCCACCAGATAGGCTCGCCAATCTGGACCGGACCGAACCTGTCAAGGCCATGGCCCGCAGTATGGATAAGGATGCGATCATCAACGCAATAGAACAGGCGTACGAAGCCTCAAGGATGCTGGAATCAGCTGTCAATGAAAGGCTAGTATGGGAACGGCTCTTGTTGGAGCTGGGCTGCCGGGTTAATATTAATAGGTTTGGAGGTTGACTGTCCAATGACGGTGCAAGAAACGACCGAGGCCAAGAGGCCTTGGCTAAAGACCAACAAGAAGTTCATGCTCGTTCGATATGGCCACTTGAGGCACCTGGGCCTTTTCGAACATAACCTTGCCCAAGTACCAAAGGTGCGTACACATGTGGTGGTCAAGACAGACCGAGGCCTTGAACTGGGCCTGATGGTTGGACACTGGGCAGGGTATAAGGCCGGCAGATTCAGGTTTGAGCCTGACCAGATGGCCGAGTATTACAAGGCTGCTGGGATGGAGTGCGGCTGCGACTGCGTAGGCCGCTTTGTCCGGTTTGCCACTGCCACAGACCTAAGCGAGTATGCCAAGCTGGGCCGGTTGGCAATCGAGGAGGCACAGACTTGCCAGCAGATGGCAGACGAGCTCGGGCTACAGATGAAGATAGTGGATGCCGAGCACATACTCGGTGGCGAACGGATCATCGTATACTTTAGTGCTGATGGCAGGGTGGACTTCCGCGAGCTGGTCCGCAGGCTTTCTGCGGAGTTTAGGACCCGCATCGAGATGAAGCAGATAGGGGCCAGAGACCAGGCAAGGCTGCTGGGCGATGTGGAGAGTTGCGGCCAGGAGTGTTGTTGCAGGAGGTTCTTGAGGTACCTCAAGCCTGTAAACATGCGGATGGCCAAGATACAGAAGGCAACGCTTGATCCTGCCAAGATCAGTGGCTATTGCGGCAGGCTACGTTGTTGCCTGCGGTATGAGGATTCTACCTATTTGGAGCTGAAGGCAAGGCTGCCCAAGAAGAATACCCTGGTCTTGACAAATAAGGGCCGCGGGCGCGTGGTAGACGGCCAGATCCTCGCACAGTTGGTCCTGGTGGAGCTGGAGGATGGCCATAGGGAGGCCTTCCCAGTTGAGGATGTCCGGATCCTCCAGGCTGGTGAACCCGACCGCGCAATGACCGACGAGGCTGATGTCCCAGAAGATGACCAACAGCAATAATCCACGGGGAGTTTATGCCTGACAAGATCCTTGTGACATCTGCATTGCCGTACGCCAATGGGCCCATACACATAGGTCACTTGGTGGAATACATTCAGACCGATATCTATGTGCGATTCCATCGGATGGCTGGGCGTAGGTGCCTTTACTTCTGCGCGGATGACACCCATGGTACCGCGGTAATGCTCAGTGCCAAGGCGGCTGGCATCTCACCAGAGGAATGGATCGCACAGGTGCACAAGGAACACGTTGAGGACTTCAGTCGGTTCCTGATCTCCTTCGACAACTATTACTCCACCCACAGCCCAGAGAATCGATACTTTAGTGAACTGATATTCCAACGTCTCAAGGCAGCCGGGTCCATCATCAAGCGTCCTGTCGAACAGGCCTATTGCGAGCATTGCCGCATGTCTTTGCCTGATAGATACATCCGGGGCACGTGCCCTAGATGCAAGGCCCCTGACCAATATGGCGACTGTTGCGAGGTCTGTGGGGCAACATACAGACCAACAGACCTGCTCGACCCCTATTGCGCGACGTGCAAGACCAAACCTACCACCAGGACCAGTGAACACTACTTCTTCCGCCTTGCAGATTATCAAGACCAACTGCGGGCCCTTATCTGTTCCGGATATACCCCTAAGACGGTTGCCAACAAACTGGAGGAGTGGTTTGCCGCTGGTCTACGCGACTGGGATATCTCAAGGGATGGGCCCTACTTCGGTTTTCTGATCCCTGGCGAGAAGGATAAGTATTTCTATGTCTGGCTGGATGCCCCCATAGGTTATATGGCCTCGGCCAAGAACTACTTTGACCGCATGGGCGAGGACTTTAGCGAGGTCTGGCCAGGCCCTTCGTCTGCCTCACCTACAACAGATTGGCAGATCCACCACTTCATAGGCAAGGATATCATGTACTTCCACGCCCTCTTCTGGCCGGCCATGCTGATCGGTGCCGGCTTCAAGGCCCCAGATCGCCTTTTTGTGCATGGCTTCCTCACGGTCAATGGAGAGAAGATGAGCAAGTCCAGGGGCACCTTCATCAAGGCCCAGACCTTTGCAAAGCACCTCAACCCTGAATTCCTCAGGTACTACTATGCCAGCAAGCTCAGTGACAACCTGGATGACATCGACCTGTCTACTGAGGACCTGGTAAGCAAGATAAACGCCGACCTGGTGGGCAAGTTCGCAAACCTGGCCTCACGGTCTATCCAGCTGCTGCATGCAGGGCTGCGCGGGCGATTGGGGCAACTGGATCCCACTGGCAGCAATCTTTTTGGGACCCTTGTGCAAGCAAGGGAGGAGATTGCCAGCGACTACGAAGGCCTGAGGTTCTCTTCGGTGGTGCGAAGGGTGCTTGATCTGGCAGATCAAGCCGATCGGTTCTTGGAGGCCCGCAAACCCTGGGATCTTGTCAAGACCGCCCCAGAACAGGCCAGGGATGTACTTACCGCTGGGATAAACGCAGTTAAGTGCCTGGCCACCTATCTGAAGCCTGTAATACCGACCTTTGCAGCAAAGATCGAACAGATGTTATGCGTCGGACCATTGGATCTATCAAACATCGACCAACCACTGCAGGGCACCGTTATAGGTCCCTTCCAAAGGCTCTTTGAGCGTGTTGACCCTAAGGAGGTCCAGAGGATGATTGAAGAGACTAAGAGCTCCGGCGACCAACAGCCCCCCAGCCCCACTGCCGATCACGCACCGGCCATGTTCAAGCCCGAATGTACCATCGAGGACTTTGATAAGTTAGACATTCGAGTAGCCAGGGTCATCTCGGCAGAGCGTGTCCAGGGGGCTGACAAGCTCCTAAGACTGCTCATAGATGTGGGTGGCACCCAGAAGACCGTATTCGCCGGGATCGCAAAGGCATACCAGCCAGAGCAATTGACCGGCCGCCTTGTTGTGTACCTGGCAAACCTAAGGCCCCGCAAGATGCGATTTGGCCTGTCGGAAGGGATGATACTGGCCGCTGGACCTGGAGATGGCCAGGTATACCTCCTCGCCCCCGACCCAGGCGCACAGCCAGGCCAAAAGGTCACCTAGCTCCCGTCAAGCGCTATGCCCAAGACCCCTGAGCAGGTTGGCAAGGAACACGGCCGCTATAGCCCCGCAGCCTACCGCTTCGTGTACGAGGGCTTAGGCTATACGCTCCAGAAACTCGGGCACACCGGCCACGTCACCGGCCAGACACTCTGTCACGGCCTTCTCGCCCTAGCCCTCGACAGGTGGGGCAAGCTTGCCCTCACTGTACTCAACTCCTGGGGCATCCACACCACACGCGACTTCGGCCAGATCGTCTGGGCACTCATCCAAAACCAACTCATGACCGCCCAGCCAGGCGACAGCATAGACGACTTCAACAACGCCTACGACCTCAAGGCAGCCATTACTGCCGCCTTCAGATTCTGATTCTCTACACAGCCCAGCCCAACATCCACGACCTTGCCTATATTAGACTCTTGTCTTGACGCCCTATCCTAACGCACGGCGAGTTAGTCTGCGCAGGAACGCCTTCCCTTTCGCCCTATCTTATCGCTGGCTCTTTGCCGCCCTCGCTGCAATCGTTAAGCGCGCTTTTTACCTCTTTTATGGCCCCTGCCTTCTCCAGCCCCCTTCGCCAGTTTGCTGTGGCTCTACCATCTGTCCACCCTGCCTGTATTGCGCAATCACCGAGTACCTCTTGGCCCTCATCACCATCACTGCATCGATGGCAGTTAACAGTCGCTCTGTTACCCTTTCCTTTCCCGCCACCGTTCGCAGGTACCCAAGATCCCGCATAGCCACGTCGTTGACCTCCGACGCCAACTGCTGTACATCCGACCCCACCCAGGCCTCTGCCAGTCGCCTCCCATCCGCGGCAATCCTGGCAGGATCGAAGTATCCCTTGGGCGTCGCCACATTTGGGCCTGGGGCAGCAATAGGTACCGGCTGTGGCAGGACTGGCGGCAAGGGGATGGGTGTCTCTGGTACTGCCGCCCTCCTGGTTGATGTGGGTCGCCCCCGCATCTGCGCCATCTCCTGCCTTCGCTGCTCCCGTAGGCGGTCACTGACCATCTTCAGCCGCTGATCCCATGCAGCTATGAGCTGATTGACGTCTGCAACCGTGGCCTTTGCCCCTTCTTGTCCTGCGACCTTGCGTATGAACTCCAGCTCTGCGGTGATCTGCGTCTGGATGGCCCGCTGGAGCCTGGTGGCCTGTGTTCGCGATGGCTGCACCCACGCCATTATCTCCTGCCTGGCGGCAGTACCCAGACTGGTGATTGCATCATACAGATCCTTGTTAGCCCCAAGCCTGGATGCCAAGGCATTTGGGTCCCTCAAGACCTTCATCGCCTCCTCTCGCCAAACCTGGTTTGGGTCCTGTACGGCCTGTTGTCCTTCCGCACCTGGACTAGCAGCCTCGAATAGTGCAATCAGCTCTGCCCTTTGGGCACTCCTGGCTATGTCAAGAGGGGAAAGGCCTGCATAGTTCCTGGCATCCACACGGGCCCCATTCTGTAACAGCAGCCTGCATACATCCACCTGGCCATATGCAGCACCAACATGCAGGGCCGTGTTGCCTGCATTGTCAACCGCATTCAGGTCTGCACCCCTCTGCAACAAGAGCCCAACCGCCTTTGCATGTCCACCTGCAGCAGCGGCGATCACTGGCGTATATCCCCTGTTATCCCGAAGATTGACATCATTGCCCTGGTCCAACATCGCGCTGATGGCCTCTATATCCCCTGCCTCCGCTGCTGCGTGCAAGGAGGGATACTCGGCCGCCAAGACAAACCCACCTAAAAAAGACCAAATGCAACAGAGCACCACTAACCCATAGAAGACCTTAGCTCCACTTATCACTGTCCACCCTTTCATACCTGTTCCGTAGAAACACTGCCTATCCTCTCATCGACCTGCACACCCAGTATCTGTAGGATACGGTCAAAATCCTCCAATGACTGGAAGGCTATGGTCAGCCTACCTTGTCGGCCATTACGGTTCACATCAATCCTCACCTTTGTACCAAGTGCTGCACTGATCTTTGCCTCTAGGTCAGAGATGTGGGCTGCAATAGGGTGTTGGCGCCTGGGGCCGGGCTCGATCTCACTGAGCCAACGCCTGACCAACCTCTCCACCTCCCTGACGCTCAACTGCTGCGCAACCACCTTATTGGCCAGCTTCCTACGCAGCTCATCGGTTGGAAGCCCAAGTAGCGCCCTGGCATGCCCCATGCTAATAGCACCATCTATCAACATCTGCTGGATATCCTGAGGCAGGTCCAGCAGACGCAGGTAGTTGCATATGACCCCGTCATCCTCCCCCAACCTCCTGGCGGCCTCAGATTGGGTATAGCCTGTGATACGTATGTAGGCCTGGTATGCCCTTGCCCTATCTATCGCGTTCAGGTCATCCCTCTGGAGGTTCTCTAGCAATGAGAGCTCTAGCTGCTGGGTATCATCTGCCTGCCTTACAATCGCTGGTATCGTCGTCATACCCAACAACTGGAATGCACGCAAACGCCTCTCCCCAGCAATCAACTGGTAGCCTGCGGCGGTCCTGCGAACCAAGACGGGTTGGACCAGTCCGTTGGCCTTTATCGATTGGGCAAGCTGGGCAAGCTTCTCTTGATCCCAGTGGCGTCTTGCCTGATATGGATTAGGCGTGATCGACTGGATCGGGATCTGCTCGACCGTCACCTTGCCCTCAGCCGGAGGTGGACCTGCCTGGCCTGAATCAACTGCCCCATCTGCCTGCCTTGACCCACCAAGGATGGCCTCTAATCCCCGACCTAGGTGCCGCATGCGTGTTGGTTGTTGTCTTACCACCATGGCGTTGCCCCCATAAACGTTTCTAACAGTCAAACACCAGACATGTTGATTCTACCACCCTCATAAGAACCGACAAGCAAGGTCTTCACGTGAAACGATTTTTATATGTATGGAAATACTGTAATCTCTTGTTTTCAAAGGACTTATGCATTCCAAGGTTACATAGTTGCGTCTTTAGGACAATTATGCTATAAAGAACTTCCGTTTAAGATTTAGGATACGAAGGTGCTAGAATATCCCCAACTCAAGAGCAATGCCGCTGGTCTGGTGGCCCGGGTCGAACAGATCCGGGACTGGCTTTGACCTGCCCGCCAAGAAGGCAGAGCTGGAGGAACTGCAGGCAGCCATGGCCAGGCCGGGCTTCTGGGACAATCAGGAACAGGCCCAGGCAGTTGTATCGCGACTAAGCGCCCTCAAATCGCAGATCGAACCGGTCGAGAGATTGATCGCCGAGGCCTCGGACCTGCACGCACTTATAGGACTAGCAGAGGGGGACGATGCAGCCATAGAGCAGCTTGCCAAGGAATTGAAGCGACTGGAGGATCTATGCACTCGGATAGAACTCGAGAGGCTCCTTTCCAGGCCCCATGATGAGAAGAACTGCTTCCTGAGCATACACGCAGGGGCCGGGGGCACTGAGAGCTGCGATTGGGCGGCTATGCTACTGAGGATGTATTGCAGATACCTTGATACCGAGGGACTAAGGTATGAGCAGATCGATATGGTCGCTGGTGAGGAGGCGGGGATAAGGTCTGTGACGTTAAGAGTAGTGGGCCCATCTGCATTCGGGCGGCTCAGTTGCGAGGTAGGGGTCCACAGGCTGGTGAGGATAAGCCCATTTGATTCTCAAGGCCGTAGGCACACCAGCTTTGCTGCAGTGGATTGCATACCGGAGTTCGAAGACGATGTCGAGGTGGTTATTAGGGATGAGGACCTCAGGATCGACTTCTATAGGGCCAGCGGCGCAGGTGGCCAGCACGTCAACAAGGTCAGCTCTGCGGTGAGGATCACACACATGCCTACTGGAATCGTGGTCCAATGTCAAAATGAGCGTAGCCAGCATAAGAACCGCGCACAGGCCATGAAGGTCCTCCGGGGCAGACTTTATATGTTGGAGCAGCAGCGTCGGGACGCAGAGATAGCCAAACTCTATGCGGAGAAGGGCCAGATCGCCTGGGGAAATCAGATCCGAAGCTACGTCCTTCAACCTTATCAACTGGTCAAGGATCACAGGACCGACTACCAAACAGGCGACGTCCAGGCGGTCCTCGATGGCCAGATCGGTCCCTTCATAGACGCATATCTGAGGTACAGGGCAAGGAACCAATCGGATGACCTTAAGACAAGAAAGAGGGCATAGACCCGGGCAATTGCGGATACTGCCAAGGATCCGTACCGGTGGGCTGGCTGGATCCGATGCCGATCTGTTGGTAGTAGCTGTAGAGAAGGCACGGCGGTCCATGCCCGACTTCCTCAAGCCGCTTGATATGGCCATGCAAGGTACGATAAGCCGGGCCATCGCGACCGGTGACCTAAAGGCTGGAGACGGCACGCTCATCCTCTACAAGTCATCCAGATCAGGCCCAACCAGGGTCGCATTGATCGGGATCGGCAAGGATAGTCCCTCAGGCCTAGATCAGATCCGCAAGGCATCTGTCACGGTAGGGGGCCTTGCCAGCTCACTGAAGGCAAGACATCTTGCCGTGGCCCTGGAATCCTATGCTGGGTACAAGCTAGAGCCATCGTTACTATCTAGGACCATCATGGAGGGCATATACTATGGTGCCTACAGATATGACGAACATCTTACCAACCCCACAGAAGGCCAGGGGCCCACGCAGATCGTCCTGGAGCTTATAACTGCTGGTAGCACAATGCAGGCAGATAGATTGGCAGATGGCCTGCAACAGGGGGCCATAGTGGGCACTGCAGTGAACATGGCAAGGACGTGGGCCAACAGGCCTGCCAACCTACTGAGCCCTGATGTTTTGGCCACCATTGCTAGGGACCTGGCAAGGCGATCAAGGGCCCTGACCTGCAAGATCCATGATCATAAGTGGCTGGCAAGGAATCGGATGGGCGGGATCCTGGCCGTGGGGGCTGGCTCTCAGAACAGGCCATGCCTAATAGAACTAAGGTATAGAACTCGCTCTGGCACCCATAGACCTAGGATCGGCCTTGTGGGCAAGGCGGTCACCTTCGATTCTGGAGGCATAAGCATCAAACCCTCCGCAGACATGGATCAGATGAAACTGGATAAGACCGGCGGCGCGGTGGTCCTGGCCACCATGCAGGTCATAGACCAGCTCGGCCTTGACCTAGCCGTTATCGGCCTTATTCCAGCGGTCGAGAACCTCCCCAGCGGTACAAGCTACAGGCCTGGCGACATCATCACCACCTATGCAGGCAAGACCGTTGAGGTGGTCAACACCGACGCAGAAGGTAGGTTGATACTGGCCGATGCACTAGCATATGCAGGAGAACAGGGATGCAAGGTGATTGTGGATATTGCAACCCTGACCGGTGCGTGTATGGTGGCCCTTGGCAAATACATGGCTGGCCTGATGGGCAACGATCAGCAGCTTATCAAACAGATCCAGCAGGCAGCTACCCTAAGTGGCGAGCCTGTCTGGCCTTTACCTTGCAGCGATGAATACGCCGAGGAGATCAAAGGGAAGGTGGCAGATCTGAGGAACACCGGCAGCAAGTGGGGCGGGGCCTGCACAGCAGCGGCATTCCTTCGCCAGTTTGTGGGCAAGGCCAGGTGGGTACACCTAGACATTGCAGGCGTTGACCTCCTGGAAGGCAAGGGCCCCCACCAGCCGCGAGGGGCAAGTGGCTTCGGTGTTAGGCTCTTGAGCCGATTTCTAGAGGATCTGGCAGCAAGGGCATGATTGGGCAACCATGGAGATGGATAGGCCAGTCGATACAGCTAGGATTGAACGGGCGATAAGGGAGATCCTTGAGGCTATAGGTGATGATCCTGACAGGGAAGGTCTACGAGGCACACCTGCTAGGGTGGCAAGGATGTATTGTGAGTTGCTGGCAGGTATGAGGGAGGACCCAGAGATTCACCTGCAGAGCGTCTTCTCTGAGGATTACGATGAGATCGTGCTGCTCAAAGACATACCCTTCTTCAGTATCTGCGAGCATCACCTCTTGCCCTTTATAGGCCATGCCCATGTTGCATATCTGCCGATCAACAAGGTCGTAGGGGTAAGCAAACTGGCCAGGATCGTAGACTGTTTTGCCAAGCGTCTGCAATGTCAGGAGCGTCTGACCAACCAGATCGCAGATTTCATTATGAGCAGGCTCAAACCAATGGGGGTGGCAGTCGTACTTGAGGCAGCACATAGCTGTATGACCATACGCGGTATCAAGAAGCCTGGCTCCATGATGGTGACCTCTGCCTTGAGGGGGATCTTCCGCAGGGATCCAAGGAGCCGTAATGAGATACTCAGCCTGCTGCATAAGGAAAGATGATAAGCGGTAGCGGAGTGTATCGCCTTACCCGTTTTGTACCCATAACGATCGATCCATTTACTAGGCCAAAGGCCCCAGGCTCCCAAGCAGGGCAGCTAATCTGGACCTGCCATGGGCTGGGCATAAGCACAGATCTGGGCGTGACGGTGGCTGGCCCAGCAGATCCAAGGACTGGGTTTGTCGTGGACATCCGCCAGATCGACCAGCTTGTGAACAGGTTGGCCGCACCAGTCTTTTTTGAGCAGGTGCAGGCCTATTACTGTGCGGCCCGATCGATCGATCCGCAGGCGATCGTTCGATTATTGAGCCTGGTCTGGCAAAGGATCGAGGGGCCTCTTGGGGGCATGCTGGCTGCGCTTGATATCAGGTTGGGCCATTGTTGTAGGCTTAGTATCCACCAGAAGGAGGCAATGATGTATTATCTGACTAGATGGTTCGAGTTCTCTGCAGCTCACACATTATGGAATCGATCCCTGTCTGAGGCACAGAACCATGCCCTATTTGGCATATGTGCAAATCCCAATGGCCATGGTCATAACTACAGGCTCGAGATAACCTTACGAATAGCAGCAGACAGCGATCCTGACATGGTGGCCATCGAGCGGATCATCCGCCAACAGGTAGTAGATGTCCTGGACCACAAGAACCTCAATCTAGATGTACCATTCTTTGCCGACGTCATCCCCACCATGGAACAGATAGCCAGGTTCGCCTGGGAATCACTTGAAGGCAGGCTCTCGGGCGCACAGTTGGATTGCATAAAGGTATGGGAATCTGAACGAAGCAGTTGTGCGTTCTACGGACCAGGCCGGTGCGTTGACAACTGAGTGACTGCACCGTAGCATGTCTTAAATGTGGCCTTGACAGGGCCAGGAAGTATCGGGGACATGGTGGCAAGACCTGCCTGTATAGCAAGGTTCTGAGGTGCGATGGCAACAAATCGTCCTAAGGTAGTAGTGATTATACCTGCGAGGTATAAATCCAGCCGGTTTCCAGCCAAGGTCCTGGCAAACAAGACCGGCAAGTATCTGATACAACATACCTATGAGCAGGCTTGCAAGTCCAAGCTTGCAAACGACGTGATCATTGCCGCTGATGACCAGAGGATCCTGGCTGCTGCCAAGAGTTTTGGGGCCAGGTGTGTATTGACCGATGAACACCCCACTGGAACAGACCGGGTGGCAGAGGTAGCTGCGGAGCTTCGCGTAGACATCGTAGTTAACCTGCAGGCCGACGAACCTGAGATCGATCCTGCCCACATAGACAGGGTCGCAGAGCTGCTGATCGAGTCAGCGGACGGGGATATCTCAACACTGGGGACTACATTCCAGTCTCCAGAGCAGGTCTTGGATCCCAACATCGTCAAAGTGGTCACTGATACATTCGGCAGGGCAATCTATTTCTCAAGGTCTGTGATCCCATATGATAGGCAGGCAGGGGGGGTAGGACCCCTTGCATACTACATGAGACATGTAGGGATCTATGCCTACCGCAGGCAGGTGTTGCTTGAGCTTACCAATCTACCCCAAACCCCTTTGGAGCGGCTCGAACAGTTGGAGCAATTGCGGGCTATTGAGAGCGGGTACACCATCCTGGTGGGCCAGGTCGACCATGCGTATGATGGGATAGATACACCCCAGCAATACGAGGCCTTCGTCAGGAGGTATAAGGCCGATACGGCCTGAGAATACAGACTCGAGGATACCACATGCCACGGACAACCAGACAGGAGCTTGCGCGGACCGGCCAAGTGAGTCTAGACAGTGAGTTCTTTTCGCCTATACCTCAGGGCTATCAAAAGGGCAAGACCAAGTACTGCTTTGTGGTAGGCACGGTTATGAGCGGGCTGGGCAAGGGCATATTCTCATCATGTCTGGCCAAGCTCCTGCAAGACAAGGGGCTAAAGGTTGCGCCAATCAAGTTGGAAGGCTACCTCAACATCGATTCAGGTACGCTGAATCCATATCGCCACGGCGAGGTGTTCGTGCTTGATGATGGTATGGAGTGCGACATGGACCTTGGGACGTACGAGCGGATGCTGGACCAGGACCTGAGCAAGGCGAATTTCGCCACCAGCGGCCAGATATTCAGCTCCGTGTTACACAAGGAACGGCACGGGGAATACCTGGGCAGGGACGTACAGATGATCCCCCATGTCACCGGCGAGGTAAAGCTTAGGCTCAGACAACTGGCACTCGACTCTAACACAGATGTGGTCTTTGTTGAGATCGGTGGGACCGTCGGTGACTTGGAGAATGCCTATTTTATAGAGGCGATCCGCCAGATGGCATATGAGGAGGGGCCAGGCAGTAGCTGCTTTGTGGCTCTAACCTATATCATAGAGCCACCTACCTTGGGCGAACAGAAGTCCAAGGCCGCCCAGCTCGGCATCAGGCAACTGATGGAGCTGGGTGTCCAGCCGGACATCATCGCTTGCAGGGCAACCCACCCTGTTGATGAGAAGGCAAGACAGAAGATCAGTATGTATAGCAATGTACCCATGGAGCGGGTGGTAAGCCTGCCTGATTCGGCCTCCATTTACATGATACCTGCCATGCTCAGGGAGGCAGGGTTGGACTTCGAGGTGATCAGGCTATTGCACATCGAAGACAGGATCGACCTTGGATACGAGCGTAGGGCCTGGGGCCGTTGGTGCGACTTTACAGACCGCATCGGCGCAGCCACCCACACTGTTACCATCGCCATCTGTGGCAAGTATACTGCGGTCAGGGACAGCTACGCCTCATTGATCCATGCCTTGGAGCATGCCGGCATCTGGCTCGGATGCAACGTCAAGATCGAATGGGTCGAGACCTCCACCATAACCGACAAGAATCTCCCCTCGAGATTACAGGCAGCAGACGGGCTGATCGTGCCTGGCGGGTTCGGCACAAGGGGGGCAGAAGGGAAGATCGCTGCACTAAGATTCGCTCGCACCCAGGGACTCCCGTGTTTGGGGATCTGCTTTGGTTTTCAGATGGCCGTAGTAGAGTTCGCCCGCAATGTCTGTGGCCTTGCAGGGGCAAACAGCACAGAGATCGACCCAAACTGTCAAGACCCTCTGATAGACCTGCTGCCTCAGCAAGGCCAGATAGACCGGCTCGGCGGCACTATGAGGCTGGGTGGCAAGGATATAGAGCTAAAGGCCAATACCATGGCTTGGGAGCTATTCGGCAGGGCCTCGTCAGTGAGGATGCGGTTTAGGCACAGGTATGAGGTCCACCCTAGATACATACAGGTCCTGGAAGACAATGGCCTTGTCTTCTCGGGCAAGGCACCTGGCGAGCAGATCATGCAGATCCTGGAACTCCCCGACCACCCATTCTTCATGGCCACACAGGCCCATCCATGTCTGACCTCCAGGCCTATGCGGCCAAACCCCATGTTTGTAGGACTGGTGGCAGCAGCCATGCAAAGACGATATCCGGATCAGGGACTACCGGATCCGGTTACAGCCACACAGCAACTCCAGAAACTGTGGCAGGTTCCAGCTATTAGGTAGCCGACGATAGGATTATAGGTTTGCGATGAATTACTGTGTTGTTGGATTGCAATGGGGCGATGAAGGCAAGGGCAAGGTCGTAGATGTCCTGGCAAGGGATTGTGATATCGTTGTCAGGTATAATGGCGGGGCCAATGCGGGCCATACGGTCGTCATAGATCAGACCAGGTTCGCACTGCACCTATTGCCAAGCGGCGTACTGAGGGAGGGCATCATCTGCGTCATCGCCAATGCCGTAGTCGTCGATCCAGAGGTACTGATATCTGAGATCGACGGCCTTACAAGCAAGGGCATCGATGTCTGCAACAGGCTCTTGGTCAGCGAGAATGCCCACATGGTATTGGACTACCACAAACTGGAGGATAGGCTCAGAGAACAGGCGCTAGGTCGTCACAAGATCGGTACCACAGCAAGAGGGATTGGGCCCTGTTACGCAGACAAGGCAGGGCGGACCTATGCGATCAGGATGTCAGACCTAAGGGATCTGGACAACCTGAGGGAAAAACTTGCGGTGGTTGTGGAATTCAAGAACAAGCTCTTCACGGCAGTGTACGGAGCTGAACCGATTGGGCTGGATGGCCTGTTCGAGAAATGCAAATACTACGCATCGAGACTGGCAAACCTGCTGACAGACACCACAGAATTCCTTCATCGCTCTATCAAGGAGGGTAAATCGGTATTGTTCGAAGGGGCACAAGGGTCCCTCTTAGACCTGGACCATGGGACGTTTCCATTTGTCACAAGCTCGAACTGCAGCCTCCTGGGTATGCCGGCAGGTAGCGGCGTACCAGGCAAGCTGGTGGATGTCAGCGTGGGTGTATGCAAGGCCTACATGACTAGGGTTGGTGCTGGCCCCTTTCCTACGGAGCTCGACAATGAAGTGGGCCAATACATAAGGCAAAAGGGGCAAGAATACGGGACTACTACTGGCAGACCCAGGAGGTGCGGCTGGTTTGATGCAGTGGCAGTCCGTTACGCTGTGACAATCAACGCCATAGACCAGATAGCCATGATGCACCTTGACACATTGACTGGCCAGGACCAGATCGAGGTCTGCAAGGCATACCGTATTGGCCCGGACCTGATCGAATTCTTCCCTTCAAACATCGACAGGTTGCGACTGGTCCAACCTATATAC
This sequence comes from Sedimentisphaerales bacterium, assembly GCA_029907605.1. Lineage (GTDB taxonomy): Bacteria > Planctomycetota > Phycisphaerae > Sedimentisphaerales > Anaerobacaceae > DTPU01. The sequence continues at coordinate 30,602 of JARYLO010000006.1, read as the reverse complement.
CACAGCCTACCAGGCTGGCGCGAGGATATATCGTCGGCCTGTAGGTTCGAGCAATTGCCGACAAATGCACAGAGATACATCGAGTATATAGAAGGGCTTCTGGGCAGGCCAATAAGGATGATAGGTGTAGGCCCAAGCAGGGACCAGCTGATATTGCGGTAGGCCATGGCAGACGAAGGATTCCAGCAGAAGCTGGCAGCTACTGCCAATCGCCTCGGCGTAAGACCTGACCGCCTACCGCGACACATTGCCATTATCATGGATGGCAATGGCAGGTGGGCTCAAAAACGCGGCCTGCCAAGGCCACTAGGCCATGCAGAGGGTGCAAAGACCGCCGAGAAGATCGCCAGACACTGTGTGAACCTGGGCATAGAGGTCTTGACCTTATACAGCTTCAGTCTGGACAACTGGAAGCGACCTGCCTCTGAGGTGAACGCACTGATGGGCCTCTACCAGCAGTATCTGGCCAACATGCGTCCAGCCCTTATCGAGCAGAACGTCAAGGTGGTACATCTAGGCCGCAAGGAGCAACTGCCTGAACCTGTCAGGCAAGAGCTGGAAAGGACCCTCCAGGCCACCTCTTCTAACAACGGGATGACCTTGGCATTGGCCCTCAATTATGGCGGCAGGGCTGAGATCGTCGATGCAGTCAGGTCCATTGTTACCAAGGCCCTAAACGGCCAGTTGACCGCAGATCAGATAGACCAAGCATGTATATCACAACATCTCTACACCGCTGGATTGCCCGATCCGGATCTACTCATAAGGACTGCCAACGAACTTCGGATCAGCGACTTTCTGCTCTGGCAGATAAGCTACAGCGAGTTCTATGTGACAGCGACCTTGTGGCCGGACTTCGACGAGGCAGCCTTGGAACAGGCCTTGATAGCATATGCAAGTAGGGAAAGACGCTTTGGCGGCCTCAGCCCCAAGAGCGATCCCTAGGTGAACTTTACCTGGCTTCCCCTCTCGTTGGTACAGATCAGCTCGTACTTGGTGGTGCCATAATCTGGCATGGCACGAATAAGGATCTTCTTTTCCGTGGCCTGTTCTAGGTTCGCGAGGGTGGCCCTCTTTTCATTCTGCAGATACTCTGCCACCTGCGGGCTTGCAAGCAACTCGATCTGTGCAACCTGCTTCTTGGCTAAAGCCAGCCTCAATAACCTGATCAGGTCCACTGCCACCATCTCGTAGCTTTTTACAAACCCAGTGCCATTGCAATGCGGGCAGGCCAGCAGTGATTGGGATTGTATCGAGCTTCTCATGCGCTGGCGTGTCATCTCGACGATACCAAACCTGCTGATGGGTAGGATCTTGGTCTTTGCCCTGTCTGCCTTCATGGCCTGCTTGAAGACACGCTCGACCTCCTTTCTATGCCTAGGATCCCGCATGTCTATGAAGTCGCACACGATCAACCCCCCGAGGTCCCGCAGCCGCAATTGCCTTGCTATCTCTACCGCGGCCTCAAGGTTGGTCTCAAATGCCATCTGGGCAGCATTCTTTGGGCCATGGTGCTTGCCACTATTGACGTCGATGGCGACCAAGGCCTCGGTCTGCTCGATAACGATCGAACCACCACTTGGCAATGGCACTACCTTTGATTGGATCTTGGATATCTGTTGCTCTATCTGGTACTTATGAAACAGCGGGACCTGATCGTGATAGTAGACGATCCGTGGCTTGAGCCTGGGGTAGGCCTGTGATAGGAAGTCCTTTATCCTCTGTATCACAGGCTCGGAATCACAGACGATCTTGTGTATCCTGTGGTCAAATACATCCCTGAGCGTACGGGTCACCAGGTCCGACTCCCTGTAAAGCTCACATGGGGCTTGTTGAGACTTGATCCTCGCAGATATGGACTCCCAGACCCTCAAGAGGTACTTTAGATCGTTCTGAATGTCCTTCTTTGAGGCCTCCGCGCCTGCAGTCCTGATGATACAGCCCATGTCTGCGGGGATGCTGATCTCAGAGAGTATCTGGTGCAGCCGCCTTCTCTGTTCGTCCTGCTCGATCTTGTGTGAGATACCATGGTGACGCATCCAAGGCATCAAGACCACATACTTGCCCGGCAAGGCAAGGTAGGTAGTCAAGGTTGGGCCTTTGCTCTTGAGGCCGTCCTTGGTCACCTGCACGATGACCTGCTGGCCCCTTCGAAGGCAATCCTGGATGGGTGGCCTTGAGGCCAAGGCCTTGCGGTGGCCAACTGCCTCAACAGTATCTGGCTTTGCACCTGGAAAGTACCTTGAATGAAGGTCGCTTATGTGCAAAAAGCCGTTGGTGCCAGTGCCGATATCGATAAAGGCAGCCTGTATACCAGGCTCGATGTTCACCACCCGGCCCTTATATATGTTACCAACAAGGCTAGGCAGATCTGCCCACTCTATGTACAGCTCCTCCAGGACGCCGTTGTCGACAACAGCGATACGGCATTCCTCCTGTTGGGCTACGTTTATCAACAGCTCTCTTGCCATGGGTATCTATCCATCTGCTGGGTCGCTGAAGTGGTCCACTGAACCGTCTTTCGCAATATGGGTCTATCCAGGTCAACAACCGTCAAACCAAGTAATTCCAATACCTCACCTATCCGAATAGTCGCACCATTGATGATCCTGCATCTGACGCATATCCTATCGTCCACATCAATACCATCTATAAACGGCCTTAGATCCACCTCGGTTCTGCCCTTGGGGGCCTGCCTTGCCAGCGGTATAGAAGGCCTTTGAAGTATACCCTGGACCCGCACACGGAGCTGATCAAGGTCGAGGCCTGGACCTACTGCTAGCCAGTATTCGGCCAATACAGGATGGTAGCAGTCCTTGGCAGCCGATATCCAGGCCTGTGTGATACGCAGCCCTGATGGCAATTGCCTTTGCAATGCAACGGCCAAATAACCAGGATCATCCACACCTGGGTCTTTCTTCAGTCTGATCTGACATAGATCTCCTGCTGTCTCTATGCCAACAGGCTTGGGGAAAGGCAATGAGAGCCTGGGTCTAGGGTTGAAGCCCTCACTAAACTGTAATGGCCAACCCGCACGCACCGCCGCCCGCTGAAAGACCCTCATCAACTCTGCGTGCGAAAGATACCTTGGTAGGCCTTGTACATCGAATCTGAAGACCGCACTGATGACACAAGGCGTCGCTGGCAGGTTCATTGGCTAGACCGTCTCAGGCAGGACCTCACTGGCACGTCGTCGTAGCAAGGTGGAGATATGCCTTTCTGAGCTCATGGTGATGACACGTCTCGCCAGCTCATTACACTCCTGTATGGTCACTGACCTGATCATCTGCTTGACCTGTGGGATCATGGGGGCCGTCACAGATAGGGTCCTGATACCAAGGCCCAATAGTAACATCACATATTCCGGCTCGGAGGCCATCTCACCGCAGACGCTCACCTCTATACGGGCCTTGTATGCGTCCTGTATGACCGTCCTGATCAGACGTAGTACCGCAGGTTCTGCTGCAGAAAACAGGCTAGCTACCTGCTCATTTGCACGGTCCACTGCCAATGTATATTGGATCAGATCATTGGTCCCTATGCTAAAGAAGTCTGCCTCCCTGGCCAGGGTCGAGGCAGTGAAGGCCGCTGCAGGGGTCTCGATCATGATGCCTACCTTCAGGTCCCTATTATAGGGTATGCCCTCATCATCCAGGTCCTCCATCACATCCCTAAGGATCAACTTGGCCTGCCTGAGCTCAGCAAGGTTGGTAACTAGTGGGAACATGATCCTCACATCCCCGGCCACAGAGGCCCTCAGGATCGCCCTCAATTGTGTCCTGAACATCGGCAGGTGCTGCAGACAATAACGTATGGACCTCAGGCCTAGAAACGGGTTTCTCTCAGGCACAGGTCTACGCCGCTGGCTGTACTTGTCTGCCCCAAGATCGAATGTCCTGATCACGATGGGCCTGCCCTGACATATCTGTGCAACCTTCAGGTAGGCCTCATAGTGCTGCTGCTCTGATGGCTCATCCTCGCTGGTAAGGTACAAGAACTCGGTACGGTACAGCCCTATGCCCTCTCCACCCTTGTCTAGCACTATCTGTGCCTCTTGCGGAAACTCAATGTTTCCGCGCACCTTGACCTTGGTCCCATCCCTGGTCAGGGCAGGCTTATCCCGCAGCGAGTCCAGCCTTTGCTGTTGGATTATGTACTCGTTGAGATGCTTTTGGTATTCAGCCAAGGTACCTGGATCAGGGTTGGCGATCGCAATACCCCGACTGCCATCAACTATGACTATGTCCGTAGGCCTGACCACCTCACTGAAGTCCTCAAGCGCAACTACTGCTGGTATGCCCAGCGACCGGGCTACTATGGCTGAATGACTCGTCCTGCCGCCCTTATCTGACGCTATCGCCCTGACGAACCTCTTGTCAAAAGAGGCGGTTTGGGTGGGACTAAGCTCCTTGGCAACCACTACTACCTCCTTGTCAAGATCCCGCAGATCCCGACATCTGTGACCGAGTAGGTGCCTCAACAACCTCCTCTCTAGATCGAATACGTCGGCCTCACGCTCGCTGATATAAGGGTCCTTGCTTTTGCCAAAATGGGCTGCAATCTCCCGCAGGACCGTTGAGACCGCAAACTCGGCCGTAACCAACTGGTTGTTGATCAGATCTGTAATCTGTCTGCGGAGGGTAGGGTCGTGAAGGAATCTAATGTGGACGGCAAATATGTCCTTGATCTCTGTAGAACCCTTGGCCTGGTCATTGACCAAGGCATCGAGCTCTGCACAGGCAAGTTCGAATGCCTGCTCGACCCGCTGGACCTCTTGGCCCCTCTGTGCCGGCTCAATAGGCCTCTTGGGGATCGGATAATCCTCACAATCTATTATCAAGGCCTGGGCAATGCCTACACCAGGCGAGGCAGGGATCCCCTTCCTTATCTCCATGGCCGCCCCTTCTGCTCAACGCTGGTCAGAAGCAGAGACATCAAACATCTTGACCTCCACCAACTCCTTTAAGGCCTGAACGGCCCTTTCGGCATCCACACCAACGGCCTTAATAGTAAGTCTCGTGCCGAAGGTGGCGGCAAGCATACTCATCTGCATGATACTCTTGCCATCTACTACGGTCTGGCCGTTACTTACCCTCACATCAGCCAAAAAGCGATTGGCCAGGTCCACGAACTGCATCGCAGGACGCATATGCAAGCCATTTGGGTTCCTGATCTCTACCGAGACCTCGCTGACCTGGGCTGCAGGTTGGACATGGTCGTCTTTGCTCATTCACCTACCCGGACAGCCATGCAGGCTGCGCATCAGCCTCCCTAAGGAGCTCCTCCACCTCTCCTGCAGTCCGGCACTGCCTCAGGAATCGCCTGAACCTATCATGCTGGAGGTGTCTGAAGACCCACTCCATGGCCTTAATGTGTTGGTCAGGCATGTCCAAAGGGCTTAGCAATAGGATGATTACAAAGACAGGTTGCTTATCAAGCGAGCGGAACTCTATGCCGGTCTGGCTAAGGCCAACCACACCAACCACATGCTCGATAGAGGCATGCTTGACATGGGGCACTGCAACCCCCTTGCCGATACCCGTACTGGCCTCCTTCTCGCGGCCAATCAACAACTTGACGATCTCCTTGATGTGGCTGGTCTTGACCCTACCCGCCTTGCAGAGTGCGTTGACCAAGGCCTCTATGGCACCATCCCTATCGACTGGGCCAAGTTCCGGTATGGTTGCCTCAAAACAGATAAAGTCCTCAAACTTCATGGATCTGCCTGTTTTCCTAGATTCCTGGTAGACCTTATCCAATCTAAGCACCAGGCGCGGTCACGCAATACCCTTGCCCTTTGCTTGCCTATGATCCCTAATGATCCCCTTCTTCTTGGTCAATTGCCGGGCCAGCTTCTCGATTGCGGCATCCAAACAGCCTAGCAGGTCATGACCGTCCTGTGTAGCCACGAAGACAACCCCCCGCTTTGCCTTTGCAATGATCTCCACACTGACCTGCCCAGGGGTATCCCCACTGAAGATCACCTCCACATGCCCAATGCCATCGTAGTACCTGGGCAACTTTGAGAGCTTCTGTTCAACATAGGCCTTGACCGGCTCTGGCAATCTGAGGTGTTTTGCTGTGATTGTGTACTCCAAGGTCCTGTCTCCTAATAATCTGGACGTCCAACACCAGAAGTTTGGCAATAGAAAAAGTTGTGCGGCCTTGCAGATTGGATTAGGCCCCTTGTAGTTCGGCCTGGAGGCGCGTGGGCAATCCAACCCTCCTCCCCGCACTGTCGACAGGCGGATCGACAGATACCCATATTTGCCGCTGACCAATCTCATCTTGGTATGGCTTAGATAAATACTAGCCGCCCCCGGCCCTGCCGTCAAAGGAAATCGAGTTAGGGCGGTGTTTGCCTATCATATGGATTATACCCCCTGGTAACGATGCCACCACCCAGGCGAACCTCTGGCACAGTGCCAAGGCCAGGGCCTTCTCCTGGGGCACCACTGCCAGGTGTACAAACAGGCCAACCGTGCCACCCTCGAGCAGCCCCACCCCTGCGATGCTTATAGGGATGGCCGAGAACAACCAAGTCAACGGAAAGATGACCAGATAGTATCTCAGGCCCGCCTCTATCCCCATGCCCCTGCCTAAGAGCCAAAATGCCACGATGATCATGGTCTGCAACACGACCGTCATGCCCATGGCAGCAAGGGGTATATAGGGCCTATGACCATATGTCATTGCACAGCCTGTCAGCCTCTGGACCACCCCCCTGAGCCAACAGGTTATTGACCTTGTAAGCCCTGGCCGCAATGCCACGATAACCACTAACCAGGCCACAAGGCAGGCCGCCAACAAGTAAACCCACAGGGGCACTGTCAACGGCCCATTGAGGGCCTTAGTCTCTAACCAAGAAGGACCTGTAGGTAAAGGCCAAACTACAAGGACAACCACAAGAACCAATAGCATCGTGACTCCCGCCACGAGTCGGTCGATAAAGACGCTGGCCGCTGCTGCTACAGGATCAGCCGTGTGCCTGGAAACATAGTAGGCACGCAAGATGTCGCCGCCCATACTGCTAGGCATGACATTGTTGTAGAACAGGCCTAACAGATGGAGTTTGATTGCCCAGAGAGGAGCCACCCCAAGCCCTAATCCACGCATCAATACCCACCACCTGAGCGCAAGCAGTATCTGACCTAGGAAGAAGGTCAAGCTGCTGAGAACAAGGTGCAATGGATCGACCTGACCAAAGGCAGATCTCAGGGCCCTCATGTCCTGCCGATAGAATATGATGGCCATCGCACCTACAGCCACCCCAACACGTACGCACGTGGTCCAGACCTTGCGACCTTCCCTCCTATTGGGCGGTTGACAGGTCACAGACCGATCCAGTAAGCTTTTGACCCTGGGCTGCTGGTCCATGGTAAGGAATCATACGGCCCGCAGGACCGTAAGCAAGCTATAGGGTGGCCACAGGATCCGGAAAGGGCAATTGGATGGACATAAAGAAGGGCGTAGAGGAAGGTCTGGAGTTTACACCCAGGTTCGATGCGAACGGACTAATACCTGTAATAGCCCAGGATTGCCAGACCGGCGAGGTCCTGATGATAGCATATATGAATAGAGAGGCCCTTGATCAGACCATCCGCACTGGCCATGCGGTCTATTACAGCCGTAGCCGAAGGCAACTGTGGAGAAAGGGCCAAGAAAGCGGCCACATCCAGAAGGTAGAGCAGATACTTGTGGACTGCGACCAGGATGCCCTGCTCTTGAAGGTAAGGGTATCCGCAGGCCAGTGCCACACAGGGCACTATTCCTGCTTTTATAGGGCCGTGGATCAAGGTGATCGTGCCAAACTAACGGTAGTAAGCCAGAAGGTCTTCGATCCTGGCAAGGCCTATAACAGACCAGGGTCCTAGCCACTTACCTAGATCTCTCATATCATTTTCTTCAAGCCCGACCTTCTTAACCAAAGTCGCTATTTTACTGGACTTCTCCATACCGGCGTGTTATAATACCTGCCTGTGATAAGGCCTCTCCTTCGGGGACAGTTAGTAATTGTTTGCATGGTGTTACTATAGTGGCGCCGTCAGACGGCCGAAAAATCAGCACGTAAGGTACCAACTTGCAATGGTGCCCACCGAGTAAGGATTTGCAAGGGGAACGGCTATGCTAAAAGAGGAGAACTTCGAGGCAGGGTTAGCACGGGGCAGACTACGGATATGCCTTTGGTTGCTGCTCTCATGCTTGGCGGGTGCTGCAAACGCCAGGACCGACTTTGCAATATCGATCGCCAAGGACGGCTCCTTGACTGGCGGCAGCGGGGATGGGGATGGCTGGCACTACTATGCCGCCTCAGATGCTTACGTCATGTGGTTCAATAACGGGACGTATGACCCGGCGACCAGTCTTAGGCTGGACACCTATCTTCAGATCCGCATCCTGGATGCAACAAAACAGATGAGTGTCGACGTAGCCCTAGGATGGACTACGCCTTCTTGGGCTGCCACAGGCAAGTCCACTCCTCCTTTGCCCTCGGAGACAGGCGGCTCTGTCAGCACCCCCTTTATAGAGGAGGTCACGCTCTATTCTGGTGGCCCTATCATACTTAGTGAAAACAGTACCATCGAGCCACACCAACTGGTGACCATCCCGTACAACCCGCAATGGATCTGCATCATAGTCAGGGCAAAGAACCTGAACATGCTTGGCTTCTTTCTTGAGTCCGCAGGTGGGGGTGGCACATCAGGGGATGAAGAAGAGGATGGAGGCGTACAACTGGGGGCCTGCTGCAACCAGCAGACAGGTGAGTGTTACATAGCTGGCACCTGCATGAATCCGTATGTTTGGCTTGGTGCTGGTACCACCTGCTCCGATTGTAAGATCGAGACCAGGCTCTGGGACTTTGGCGATGCGCCTTCTCCATATCCGACACTGCTGAGCAAGAACGGCGCCCGCCATACGGTCAAGACCAACATATACCTGGGCCAAGGCCTCAGTAGGGATGCAGATGGCAAGCCCAGTGCGGCTGCAGATGGCGATGACTATGATGACGGCATCACATTCATGTCGGCCCTCGTGCCAGGTCAATCCGCTACTATCCAGGTTACCGCATCTGTCAATGGCGTACTAAATGCCTGGATCGACCTGAATCGTGACGGTGACTGGGCCGATCCAGCCGAGCAGGTCATCATCGATCAGCCAATCACAAAAGGCACTACTACCCTTTCCATCTCCATACCCACCACAGCAACAAAGGGCACTACTTTCGCTAGGTTCAGGTTCAGTACCGTAGGGGGCCTAAGCTACGATGGGCTCGCACAGGATGGTGAGGTTGAGGACTATCGCGTAGAGATCACCAGCGGCGGCAGCTCTGGTGGCGGCGGAACCACACCTACCCCAGGCATATATGGGCCTCAGCCACCTTCCTACGGCTACTACCCCAAGTGGTCCCAACCCGCCAGGCAGGTAGGCCAGGCATTACAGGGTTGGCCAGAGAGCTCACTCTATCAAACGGGCCCAATACTGGCCGACGACTGGCAGGACAAGGATGGCAGGCCCATCGTAGGTATCCGCTGGTGGGGCTGCTTTAACAACTGGATACAGACATCACCTCCAACCATCGTCCCCACCGCCTTCCATATCGCCATATGGACCGACTCTATGGGTGCAGGCTTCCCAGCCACCTTGGTCTGGGAGGCCACCTGCACTGATTGGGCCTGGGCCTTTGCCGGATACGCCCAAGATCCACGCGGCCTGGGCGTGGGCAGCAGTGTATTCGAGATGCTCTTTATGCTCAGCCAGGACAAGTGGTTCTACCCAACTACACTTACAGGCACTAGATACTGGGTCAGCATATCTGCAATCTATCAGGGACAGACCAACATCCAGTACCCATGGGGCATCCTGACCAGACAGAATAGCTTTGGCGCTGCTGCCATGCGGATCCAGACCATTGGTTCTGGTGCCTTTGGTCAGGCAGGCCAGTGGCCTCCTGCTGTAGGCTCGATCTTTGTCAATGGCCTGCCGGTGACATATCCAACCCAGACCCCTTGGGACCTGTCATTTGAGTTGATCTCAACCAATGCTGGCTGGGGTTGCTCCGGCGGTATTAGAGGCTCCGGGGATGTGAATGGCGATGGAAAGGTAGACAGCACTGATATGGCAGCGTTGATAAACATCCTGCTGGGCTCCGAGCTATTCAAGTAACCCAATAGACCTAAGTTGCCTATCACGATGGCCTCCATAGGGAGGCCATCTTTTTTGGTCCAATAAGATCTGCCATAAAGGCTTGCCTTGACCTGCCTGCAGGTCATAATGGAGGTGGAGGTGCCAGTGCATATGAAACCTCTGTAACACGGTAGCCACCAAGACATGCCTTTGAAGGGATAGGCCATGCGAAAGACAATCCTATTGATACTGACCTTCTCGACATCTGTACATGCTAATACCATAGGCTGGATCTCAGGCCAGGCTGGGCCAGATGGTTGGACCATAAACCCTATCAACCCAACCTCATCCCAGGTCATCTCGTTCAGTGGGCCGACAGGTGTATATTCCAATAGTTGCGTAGGTGAGGTCGCGCTTGGCGGCAAGCCCACATTGCTCGTAGACACCCTCAACAAGGTCGTGGAACTGCGGATCATTGGACCTGCACCCTTGGCCTGCATACTCATATACGCACCGGTCTGCGGGCTCCAAGGCCAGTTCGGGCCACTCTCACCTGGCAGGTGGGTCTTTAGGTCCTCAAGTCCCCACATAGGTCTTGAGATACCATTTACGGTAGGGCCTACCAAGGTTATCTATGTGGACAAGGACTCCCCAACCCCCTCTGGCGACGGGACCAGTTGGTCCAAGGCCTACCGGAGGCTAGAGGACGGGCTGGCAGCGGCATGGTCCGGGGATGTAGTCAGGGTAGCTGAGGGCACATACAGGCCAAGCACCTATGATCGTCTTGCATCATTTGCCATCCCTGCAGGCGTGACCGTCTTGGGTGGTTATCCAGGCTACGGCCAACCAAATCCAAATGCGAGGGATACCAAGACCTACGCAACCATCCTAAGCGGTGACCTCAACGGCGATGACCTTTGGGACATACTGCACCGCAAAGAGAACAGCTATCATGTGGTCAGGGCGGCTGGTTCATTTCCTCCAGCGGTCCTGGATGGCCTGACGATCACTGCCGGCCAGGCGGATGGTCCATACCCTCACCACACTGGGGGCGGGGTCCTTGTGGATGGTGGCAACCTCTGGCTAAAGGGCTGCACGATCAAGGGAAACACTGCAATCTTTGGGGCAGGCCTGGCCTGCCTGGCAGGTAGGGTGTTGGCAGGTAACTGCCAGATCAGTGGCAATAGGGGGTTATTATTGGGTGGGGGTCTGTATCAGCAATCAGGCTCCATAGAGATGATCAACTGCCTGATCACAGGCAACACTGCATCTGCTGCTGGGTCGCTTGGTGGTTCTGCCATATTCAACATAATGGGCCAACTAACCATACATAGCTCCACCATTGCAGATAACCCCGCGCCAAATGGAAGGGCCATAGCAGGATATCTGATCGACAAAGAGGCTGGCGGTAACCTGGATGTTGCCAATAGCATCATATACAACGGCCCAACAGAGTTTGGCTTTAGCAACACCACGCTCGTCTCGGTCAATTACAGCGATGTTAAAGGTGGCTGGCCAGGCACAGGGAACATCACCTCAGACCCCAAGTTCGTCAACCCAGGCGAGTTCAGCATACATGGCCAATGGATCGATGGAGACTACCGCCTAAAGTCAGACTCACCATGTATCAACCGGGGCGATAAGACCATATTGCCCATGGATGTCTTGGACCTAGATGGCGATGGCAATGATAACGAGCCTGTCGGGGTAGACCTTGATGGCAATAACCGTGTGCAATCCACACAGGTGGATATAGGCGCATATGAGTCTGCAGGGTCGGGCAGCGGTGATGGCGGTGGGTGGGGATGGATGCCGGTGGCCACCATAGACGTGCTTTACGATGTCCCTATAAACCCACCTGGCAGCCCAATCACCGTTAGCGGAGGGCCCTACCACAATACCATAAACCTCAACTTCAAGGCAGAGCTTGCCTTGCAGGCAAGTAGCGCATCCGCTGCAGACGGGACCTGGTCTGCATGGTTCGACCCAGATCCCAACCCTGTAGGTCCAGGTACTGTGGACGTGACATATTATGTCCAAGGACTGAATGTAGAGCTTTGGAGGCTCCCGCCAGGGACACCTAACTACAAGATCGCCACCATCACATTCTATGTCAGGCCAGCCCCATAGAGGACATGATCTGGTAGGTCGCAGATCGCTCATCTATAAGGATGGACTGGAGTCCTCACCTTGACTATGCCAAGGCACGCAGACCCTGATCAGACACGTCACAGGCGTAGGGGTCGTGGGACAATTGTCGGCACACATATTCCAGTCATGCCAAGGCAGGTAGTAGAGGTACTCAGGCCGCAGGATGCAAAGGTGGTGGTGGATTGCACAATAGGATATGGTGGCCATGCCTTATCTATCCTGAGGTTGATGCCACAGGATGCGGTCTTCATCGGTCTGGACGTCGATGGTCCACAATTGCAACGAACCGCTGAACGCCTCAAAGGCCTAGGCAAGGATGTAAGGTTACACAGGTGCAACTTCAGTCAGCTGCCTGAGATATTGGCCAAGGAGGGGCTAGACAAGGTCGATGTCATCTTCGCAGACCTTGGGGCCTCCAGCATGCAGATAGATGACCCAAAGAGGGGTTTTAGCTATAAGCATCCAGACAGCCCGCTGGACATGCGGATGGACGATAGGTTGGGGACCACCGCTGCAGACCTATTGTTGAACCTATCTGAGGAGGAACTGGACCGGGCCTTATGGGAGCTGGCAGATGAGCCGGACCACCAGCGTATTGCCCAGTTTATCGTTGCCCAAAGGGCGGTAAAGCCCATCACTACCACCTCCGAACTGATAAGGTTGATCTTTGCTGCAAAGGGCACCTCTCAGAAGGCCTGGCTCAAGAAAAAGACCTACCATGATCCACATCCTGCCGCCTTGACCTTCCAGGCACTGAGGATAATGGTCAACAACGAGCTGGAGAACCTCAGGCGGCTACTCGATATTGCCCCTGGACTTCTCAATAGTGGCGGCCGAATCGCTATCATCAGCTTCCAAAGGGGTGAGGACATGATCGTCAGGACCGCCTTTAGGGCCGGCCTGGAGCAAGGCATCTACAAGGCAATCTGCCCAAAGGCCATAAGGCCAACGATCAATGAGATCAGGTCAAACCCTAGGAGCAGTTCCGGCAGGTTGCGCTGGGCAATCAGGGCATAATACCTCTCCAAAGGCCTATTCAGGTCATGGGCACTAACGGCCCCTTGGAGCGTATCTGCATATATACTTGTAATCAAGACAGTCCTATAACTAACAAGAATCCGGTAGATTCGATGCGCAGCTAGGCACTTGCCCCTAACCTAAGGCAACATCTAACAACATCATTACAGCAAAACCAAGCATAGCACCCCATGTTGCAATATGGGTGTTTTGCTGGAGTTGGGATTCAGGTATAAGCTCCTCTACAACAACGTATATCATCGCCCCTGCCGCAAAGGCCAAGGCATAGGGCAATATCGGCCTTATGGTGACCACTGCCGCTGCAGCCAATACGGCAGATATGGGTTCAACTATACCTGATAGCTGACCATACCAAAGGCTCTTGAACCTTCCGAATCCCTCCCTGCGTAAAGGTACAGAGACCGCTGTGCCTTCAGGCAGGTTCTGGATGCCGATCCCTAAGGTAAGTGCGATGGCCCCACTTATGCTCGCAGAATCAACCCCGGCGCCTACCGCACCGAATGCCACACCAATGGCCATCCCTTCCGGTATATTGTGTAATGTTATGGCCAGCACAAGCAATATGCTCCTTTCGAGACTCGTCTTTATGCCCTCTGCCTGACTAATAGGTAGGCCTGGATGCAGGTGCGGTAGGACCTTGTCCACTAGCCAAAGAAATAGACCGCCTACGATAAACCCTACCACTGCAGGGACCCATACAGGTAGGATACCACCCTGCGACATCTGTATGGCCGGCTCAAGCAGTGACCAGAAACTGGCTGCGATCATTACACCGGCGGCAAATCCCAACATCCCATCGAGTAGCTTCCTGTTGAATGACTTGAAGACCAATACCACTGCAGCCCCAATAGCCGTCATGGCCCAGGTAAAGCATGTGGCCAAGAGGGCCTGAAGTACTGGATGTATCGATTTGAACCAGTCCATGGCCTCGATCCATCAAGACCCAAGACAGCTTAACAACCTTCTCTGTAGTGACAAGCCAGCAGGGATCAAAAACAATTGCCCCGCAGCACATCCTTGTGCCACGGGGCAACAGACCACCCTAAAGAGCCTCCTTACATCTTAGGCGGCAATGCCGAATCACCAGCAGGCCGCAAAGAAGGGGCCTCCACCACCACACCCAACCTGCCCAAGGCTCCTGCCACATCTGGCTGCACAGGATCGAGCTCAAAACTCTTCATGAGGCTCTCCTTGGCCTTTGCAGGCTGGTCCTTGGCCAGCAGGTAAAGACCCAATTCCTTGTAGACCAAAGGTGACCTAGGCCACAAGAGCGTGGCCTGCTGGAGGCAATAGAGCGCGTATTGATCCAGCCCTTCTTGCTGGAAGCAGCGTGCTAGGTCCACCAAGCCATCTGGATTGTGCGCTGAGTGCCTTATGAATGCGTCCACTGCGGCATCTGCCGCCTGTTTGTCGCCCTTCTCCAATAGTATCCTAACCTTTGCGACCTGTGCCTTCCTAAAGAATGGGCCAAACCGCAATGCCAGATCCAACTGATAGATGGCCTTATCCCACAGGCCTTCAGTATGATAATACTCTGCCAACAGATAGTGTGCCTGAGGGTCTTGGAAGTTCCTGTCCACCAATGCCTGCAGATAGCGCTCTCTTTCGGAACTGGATCCAGCTACAGGCCCACTTGTCTGGCAACTGGCCAAGAGGAACACCCCCAAAGCGACCACCGAATAAAAGGCCCAGCAGGTAACTGTCTTACTGTCTATGTCGGCTGCCATGCACAACCTCCAGACGGCCCTCCTGACCTCTGTTTCTCGGGCCTGTCTTTATTGGGATCTACCTTTTTATACCCTGCCCTCACGAATAGTCAAGCATAAAGACGGCTGGAGGCTATAATCTCTGTTGTGTTGCATCGAAAGGCAATCCCAACACGTAATCTTGCAACCAAGACGCCCGTCAACGTCTGGTCAAGGGCCTTCAATACCAATGTCCTCTGGTTAGGCCTGGTCAGTTGCCTGGCAGATATCTCAAGCGAGATGGTCTATCCGCTTCTGCCCATGTTCCTTGCTGGCCTTTCAACGGTCCAGATGGCAGCCATCTATGTGGGGATCATGGATGGTACAGCGGATATGACCAGTGGCCTGCTGAAACTGTTATCTGGAAGGTGGTCAGATAAGACAGGCAGACGAAAGGGCTGGGCGATCTGGGGATATACTTGGTCCTGCCTAGCCAGGTCCATGATGGCTGCAGCCAGGTCTGGCTGGTTTGTGATCCTGATGCGGGTCCTGGACCGAATAGGCAAGGGCCTGCGTACATCACCACGCGATGCCCTCTTGGCAGGTTCAGTACAGCAGGACGTCAGGGCACTGGCATTCTCATTCCACAGGATGATGGATCATGCAGGAGCACTGACAGGGCCATTGCTGGCACTGGGGACGATCTACATGCTGGCTGGTAGCAGTGGCCTGTGGATCGTCCATTCGCCTGCACAGCCGTCTACGATGGTCGCTTTGCGTTGGGTCTTTGCCCTGTCTGTGGTGCCAGGCCTGATGGCTGGCATTGGACTGTGGCTAAAGGTCACAGAGACTACAGTAACCAGCCCGCCAACGGACCGACTCGGATTATTCCAGGACGGGCCTGTATCGGTGCCAAGAAGATTCTATCTTTTTCTAGTCGCCATAGCCCTCTTTGCCTTGGGCAATAGCTCTGACCTATTCTTGGTCTTGTATGCACAGGATCGGCTAGGCCTTGGCCCTGGCTGGGTGGTGATCCTTTGGTCTGTGTTGCATGTATCGAAGATCGCATGGAGCCTGCCAGGCGGCCGGGTCGCAGATATGTTTGGCAGATCCAGGGCGATCTTGGGTGGCTGGCTTATCTACATCCTGGTATACGTTGCCATGCCCTTTGCAGACGGACTGCTGCAGGTCCTCGCATTACTTTGCATCTATGGTAGCTACTATGGCCTGACGGAGGGTGCAGAACGGGCATTGGTTGCAGATATGGCAGATGCCAAGGTCAGGGGGTGGGCATATGGCCTATATCATGCGGTGATAGCAGCCGCGGCCCTGCCCGCAAGTCTGATCTTTGGGCTATTATTTGCCAAATTCGGGGCCAGAGCAGCATTCACGACCGGTGCAGGACTTGCAGCCTGCGGAACACTAGTCTTGTTGCCTCTGGCACTCAGGCCCACTAGATAATGCCTTCTTGGCCATGCGCCGCCTCCTACGGCGATCCTTTTGTCGTCTGATCTTGTCTGCCTTCAAGGCCTGAGGGCTTTCTTTGCCCAATAGCCTGGCCTCGATCAATTCGCACAACCTCTTGCGGGCATAGTAGCGGTTCAGGGCCTGTGACCTTGCCTGTTGGCTCTTTACTATGATACCAGTGGGAAGATGGGTCAAGACCACACAGGTGGAGGTCTTGTTCAGGTGCTGACCACCGGGCCCACTAGACCTGACGAACTGCTCATCTAGATCCTGCTCACAGATACCAAGCAGTGCCATCCTCTCTGCAAGCAGCCTTGCCTTCTGCTGGGTCACTCCAAACCTGGGCAGATCTAGCCTGCTGCTATCTCTTCTTTGCATTCGGCAATCGCAGTGCAGGTCCTACCTTTTCTATCCTGCGTTGGGCCTGATCCAGGATCCTCATGGCCTTTCTCACATCTGCAACCTTCACTACACCTGTAGTCTTGCCACCCTTGGCCCCCGCAGTGCAATAGGCATAACAGACGTTTATGTGCGCCTTGGCGAGCCTCTCCATGACCGTGGCCAGTGCGCCGCTCCTATTCTCGAGGGTAATGCACAAGACCTCTGTCTCATTAAACGGCATGTTCAGGCCCGAGAGAACAACCCTGGCCTTATCTGGATCATCGAATACCACCCTCAAGACGCCGTGTTCAGCAGAGTCCATCACCGTAAGGGCCAAGGTATTGATCTTTGCCTTTGCGATCTCTGTCAAGACCTGGGCCAAGACACCTGGCTTGTTGACCATGAATACCGAGAATTGTGTCCCAATCCACATGGCACTTTCTCCCAAAATCAGTCCTATCTTTCCACCAACATCTGGTCCTTATCACTGAATTCAAAGAAACGCTCCAGGTATGTCACCCTAAACACCCTCTTCAGGGTAGTGGATAGAGACTTGATAACCACCTTCCCACCCAATGGCTGCAGGGCCTGCCTGGCCTGTAACAATATGCCAAGGATCTGAGAGGTAAAGAACCTGACCAGCTCAAAGTCAAAGACCAATACCCTTGGCTTTTGCCTCGCAATCACCTCATTTACCGTTTCAGAGATCCGTGCTATGTGCTGCGGATCCGTGATGGTTGGGACCAGCAGCCGGATCACCACCGTCTGGCCATCGGTCCGAACCTCTAAGGGTTGATCTTGTTCCATCTCCTATTCCTCGAATGCGTTGTTACCTGGTAAAGAGCATCTGGGCATACGTCGGTAGAGGCCATGTCCTGGCATCACAGATCTGCTCCAATTCGTCAGAGACCTTTCGGACATGCTGCATAAGAGGCACGAGCCTTTCTTCGCAGAACTGCGCCTTTGCTGCACTGCCATTGCCCAGGTTACTAACCGCCTGGTCCAGCTCCATTACTGCGGTCAAGAGCTCCTCGGTCAGGTGGTCCAATCGGTCCAACAGATACCTCTGGGCCTTACCCTTTGCACCAGCGCTTGTGACCTGATGTAAGGACCTGGCCACCTCCCCAGCAAATGCAAGCCCTGCAGGGATGATCTGCCTGCGCGCCATGGATATCATGGTCTTTGCCTCGATCTGGATGGTCTTGGCATAGTTCTCAAGCAGGATCTCCTGGCGGGCATGCAGCTCTGTGCTGCTGAGGACCTTCTGCCTCTCGAATACCGCTATGTGCTCAGGTTCTGTCAGAGACAGTATTGCATCTACAGATGAAACGATGTTGGGCAGGCCCCGTCTGGCCGCCTCCTGGACCCACTCAGGACAGTAGTTGTCACCGTCGAATATGATCCTCCTGTGTTCCTTTGCGATCCGCTGTATGATCGCCAGGGTAGTAGCGGCGATGTCTGAGCTAGCCTCTAGCTGGTCGGCAATCTCACCTAGCACGTCGGCCACGATGGTGTTGAGGGTAAAGACCGGACCTGCCGTAGACTGTGAAGAACCGACCATCCTGAATTCGAACTTGTTGCCCGTAAATGCAAAGGGGCTGGTCCTGTTGCGATCCGTAGAATCCTTGGGCAGGGTAGGTAGGCTGTTGACCCCGATCCTCAACTGGCCACCTTGCTTACTACTGGTGACGGCCCCCCTTGCCAACTGCTCGATCATGTCGGTAAGTTGATCACCCAGGAATACCGAGATGATGGCAGGAGGGGCCTCATTTGCCCCAAGGCGATGCTCGTTTCCTGGTGTGGCCACTGACGCCCGCAGGAGTTTGGCATAGCGGTCCACTGCCCTTAGTATGGCACAAAGGAAGACCAAGAAGACCATGTTCTCGTGGGGGGTCTGGCCTGGATCCAGCAGGTTCGTGCCAGTATCGGTTGCAAGGCTCCAATTGCTGTGCTTGCCAGAGCCATTGACACCAGCAAACGGCTTTTCATGGAGGAGACACACAAACCCGTGCTTGCGGGCCACCCGCTGCAGTGTATCCATGATCAATTGATTGTGGTCTGTTGCCACGTTTGCAGAGGTAAACAATGGCGCTATCTCATATTGACCTGGGGCCACCTCGTTGTGCTGGGTCTTTGCAGATACGCCCAATCCCCATAGCTCCCGGTTGACCTCATTCATGAACGATGCCACCCGCTCATGCAGAGAGCCAAAGTAGTGGTCTTCCATGTCCTGGCCCCTGGGGGATAGGGCACCAAATAGGGTCCTGCCAGTCATCATCAGATCCAGCCTCTGCTCGAAGGACCTCCTATCGATCAGGAAGTACTCCTGCTCTGGTCCAAGGGTGGCAGTGACAGACGAGACCTTGGTCTCGCCAAGGGCCCGAAGTACGCGGAGGGCCTGCTGATTCAAGGCCTCCATGGATCTGAGCAACGGGGTCTTCTTGTCTAGGGCCTCGCCTGTGTACGAACAGAAAGCAGATGGTATGTAGAGGACCGTGGCCTCGCCCACCTGCCGGATGAAGGCAGGGCTGGTGGTATCCCATACCGTGTAGCCACGCGCCTCAAAGGTGGCCCGCAGACCTCCAGATGGGAAGGATGAGGCATCAGGCTCACCCCTTATCAGCTCCCTACCGCTGAACTCCATGATCGTCCGGCCGTCAGGCGTAGGTGAGATGAATGCATCGTGCTTTTCGGCCGTAAGCCCAGTCATGGGCTGGAACCAGTGACAGAAGTGGGTCGCCCCCTTCTCAATGGCCCAGTCCTTCATGGCATTGGCAATGACATTGGCCAAGGATAGGTCAAGTACGCCCCTTCCCTCTATGATCCGCTTGAGGGCAGTATAGGCATCCCTGGGAAGGCGATGACGCATGACCGCGTCACTAAAGACATTTGCCCCAAACAACTCTGCTATCGAATCACCTTGATACATAAGGCCTCCGTTAGGCACCTCCAAATAAGTCCCATCAATGACCATGCCAGTCTACAAGAAGATATTGGGTCCTGTAAAGCATGGAACAAGGGCCTGCCCGAACGGCCCTATCCTAAAAGGCCTTCTTACTATCCAACAGCAGGTTGATTGGCCCATCATTGATGGACCCAACCTCCATATGCTCGCCAAATAGGCCGGTCTGGACCTGCAGGCCGGCCTGCCTCAGTTGCTCAACTACCTGAAGATATAGGCCACTAGCGACCTCCGAGCCAGCGGCCTTGTCAAGACTAGGTCTACGCCCCTTCCGGCAGTCCCCAAAGAGGGTAAAGTTGCTGACCACAAGGACCTGGCCATGTATGTCGAGTATGGATTGATTCAACCTCCCCTGCCCATCCTCAAAACACCGTAAATGCTGTAGCTTCTGGGCGATGTAGCTGGCATCCTCTAGCCCATCGGCCTTGCCTATGCCAAGGTATACCAGCAATCCCCGGCCTATCTTAGAGACCTCTCGGCCGTTGACCGCTACCCATGCGCTGCTAACGGTCTGGACCAGTGCACGCATCCGCCTACCACCTCCTCTTCCACCATAGCGTCCCCACACCCGCAGTGGTGGCCAGACATAGGCCTGTGATGACCCAAAAACTCCATGGCCAATCATGCGGCAAGGGCAGCAGCACGTTCATGGAAAACATGCTGGCGACAAGGGTAGGAAGCATGATGATGATCGTCAGGATGGTCAATGCCTTGATCCTGATATCCAGGTGGTTGGTTATGATCGAGGCCCTGGCATCCATCAGACTTGCCAGGACCTGCACGTAGATCTCCGCCTGGTACTTACACTGACTGTTCTCGATGGGTATATCGTCCAGCAATTCCAGGTCCTCTTGGGTCAGGCCAAGGCGCCTGGCATTGGCCTTTAACTTGGCTATCAGTACCCCATTGGTGTGAATGGCATTGAGGCAGTAAACAAGGCTCTTTTCGACGGTAAAGAGGTTAAGCAGATATCTATTCTCCATCGAGACACTTATCTGCTGTTCCAGCTCCCCGCTTATGGCATTGATGGCCTTTATGTGCTCTACAAGGTGGCTTATAGACCGGTATATCAGCCGCAGCAGGATCTCACGAGGCCCATGCAGCTTGATGAAGGACCTGCCCTCAAACAGGGGACCCTCGTCTGCCATTCCCACCACTAGCTTGTCCTTGAAGACAAACGCACCTGTGGAAGAGACCTTGAAGAGCAAGGCATCTACCGCCGAATAGTGCCTTGGCCTCTTGAAGATGATCGCCGCGTGATCAGGCTCGAATTCTAGGCGGCTCTGTCCATCTGGATCCAGGGCGGAATTGAGGGTATGTTCATCGATCTTCAACTGCTCGATCAGATACCTCCTCTCCTGCTCATCCGGGGCAACATAGAGGTGGACTAGGGCATCTGCATCCCTGCACTCCACCAGCCGACCATCTACAATGCCGAGCCTTCTTAGCAAAGGTTTTTTCCCACCTTAGACCTTAGGCCTTTTACAGAAGGATACACCGTACGGAAGGGGTTTTCCAGCCACATGTACGGGTCTTCCACTGCTACTAAACCGTGTGCCTATTTTAGACGATAACCACCTTAGAGACCCAACGGCAGGAGGGTCAGATATGCGTCTAAGGTATTGGTATATAGTCATTTGCGTTGCGATCTTATTGGCTGTAGGCCAAGGCATCTGGACGTGGTATCAGCGTCCTAGAAGGCTGACGCTGGAGCAATTACTAGAGCTACCTGTCGAACAGTTGTTGGAGGTGAGGATCGCCTGCAACGCATCCCCTGCCAACCCCGCCTGCAAGTCATAGCCTGAGTTTATTGGCCCTGGCCTTGACAGACCGGTCCATAACCCATAGACTTTCGCCAAGCTTACGGGCCTAACTAGTTCGGTAGACCAAGGACGGTCTGACAGCATAATTGGACAGCTCATATTCACAAGGAGAATGGCATGACAGTGAAAGTAGGCGTAAACGGCTTTGGAAGGGTAGGCAGACTAGTAGTCAGGGTCATGGTACAGCACCCTGAGAAGTACCAGGTCGTTGCGGTCAACGACCTCTTCGACGCAGACATGCTGGCCTACATGTTCAAGTATGACTCCACGCAAGGAACCTTCAATGGCACGGTCTCGGTCAAAGGCAGCTCCATGATCATCAATGGTCGGGAGATCCAGATCCTCAATGAGAAGGACCCCGCCAAGCTGCCGTGGGCCAAATTGGGCGTGGATGTGGTGCTTGAATCCACAGGAAGATTCACCTCCAGGGCATCTGAAGGCAAGGCAGGTTACGATACCCACCTCCAGGCAGGTGCAAAGAGGGTGCTATTATCAGCCCCTGCAAAGGACAAACCCGACGCCACCATAGTCTTGGGCGTCAACGACGACCAGCTCAAGCCATCTATGAGGTGCATCTCCAATGCCTCATGTACGACCAACTCCCTTGCCCCTGTATGTAAGGTGCTCCAGGAGAAGATCGGCATCGTCAAGGGTGTGATGACCACGGTCCATGCCTATACCAACGATCAGGCCATCCTTGACATGCCTTACAAGGATAAGCGCCGTGGTCGTGCTGCTGCGATCAATACCGTACCTTCTACCACAGGTGCAGCAAAGGCCATGGGTGAGGTCATACCATCCCTAAAGGGCAAGCTGCATGGCTATGCACTGCGAGTGCCAGTACCTACTGGGTCCATAACCGACCTGAGCTTCCTGGCAGCAAGAAAGACCTCGGTAGAGGAGATCAACCATATCATAAAGGACGCTGCCGAAGGCCCGATGAAGGGGATCCTTGAATATGTGACCGATCCTATAGTGTCGAGCGATATCATTGGCAATCCGGCAAGCTCTATCTTTGATGCCAATAACACCCTTGTAGTAGATGGCGACATGGTGAAGGTGACCATGTGGTATGACAACGAGTGGGGCTACTCAAATCGCACAGCAGAGCTGATCGAGAGGCTCGGTAGGCTGTAGGCAATAGCTTTGAAGGGGTCTATCATGGCCAAGAAGACGATTGCTGATGTGGATGTCCAGGGTAAGAAGGTCTTCATGCGCTGCGACTTTAATGTGCCCCTGGACAAACATGGCAATATCACCAACGATGACAGGATCGTCAAGGCCCTGCCCAGCATAAAGCATGTATTGGAACACGGAGGGGCCTTGATCCTGGCAAGCCATCTGGGAAGGCCTGAAGGCAAACCTGATCCGGCCTATAGCCTGCGGCCTGTGGCAAAGAGGCTCTCTGAGCTATTGGGCCAGGAGGTCCTGTTCTGTGAGGACTGCGTAGGCCCAAAGGCCAAGGCCATGGCTGCCGCACTGCAGCCCGGCCAGGTGCTGCTGCTGGAGAATGTCCGCTTCCACAAGGAGGAGACCATAAAGGACAAGGCAGCAAAGGAGGACCTGCAGTTAAGGGAGCTCAAGGACGCATTCGCCAGGCAGATGGCAGAGATGGCCGACATCTATGTCAATGACGCCTTTGGCACTGCCCATAGGGACAATGCATCCATGTATACCGTGCCCCAGATGATGAAGGGCAAGCCTAGGGTGATCGGCTTCTTGGTAGAAAAGGAGCTTCAATACCTTGGTGCGGTGCTCAAGACCCCCAAGAGACCTTTCGTTGCCATACTAGGTGGGGCCAAGGTCTCCGATAAGATCCGTGTGATAGAAAACCTATTGGAAAAGGTAGACAGGATACTGATCGGCGGGGCCATGGCCTATACCTTCTTGAAGGCCCTGGGCAAGTCTATAGGTAAGAGCCTGTGCGAGGACGACTTCCTTGACAAGGCACAGGGCCTGCTCGACCTGGCCAAGGACAAAGGCAAGGAGGTCGTGCTGCCTGTGGACAATGTGGTGGCAAAGGAGGTAAGGCCCAATGTGGGCTACAAGGTCGTGGGTGAGGATATACCAGCAGACTGGATAGGCGTAGATATAGGCCCTAAGACCAGGGAATTGTTTGCCAGCAAGCTCAAGGACGCCAAGATGGTGGTCTGGAATGGCCCCATGGGGGTCTTTGAGGTAGAGCCCTTCGATGAGGGGACAAAGGCGGTTGCCCAGGCGGTTGCAGAGGCCACAAGCAGGGGTGCCCAGACGGTGGTAGGCGGAGGCGACAGTGCCAGTGCATTGGCCAAGCTGGGCCTACATGACAGTATCAGTCACATATCCACAGGTGGTGGGGCCTCACTAGAGTTCCTTGAAGGCAAGTCCTTCAAGTGCATCGAGCTTCTGGATGAAAAGCCCTGATGGAGAGACAAGGCCTCGCCTGCCAAAGGCCGGAACGATCCAGGTAGTACCATCGATCCTCAGTGCAGACTTCGCCAGGCTCGCTGATGAGCTTGCCACAGTAAAGGCGGCCGGGTTGGAGGTGGTACATCTGGATGTGATGGATGGACATTTTGTACCAAATATCACAATAGGACCGCCCGTGATTGCAAGGCTAAGGGCATGCACAGACCTGGTATTCGATACGCACCTTATGATCACCTCGCCAGAGCGGTATATCGATGCCTTTGTAGATGCAGGGGCTGACCATATCACCTTCCACATCGAGACCTGTTTAAGGCCCCTGGAGCTGATCGATCGATTGCACAAGATGGGCGTAAGCGCAGGGCTGTGTCTGAACCCAGATACACCTGTTGACCAGATCGAACCATTTGCCGCTGCCAGCGACATGGTATTGGTGATGACCGTACAACCTGGCTTTGGGGGTCAGGCATTCATGCCAGACGCCGCCAGGAAGGTCATAACGGTAAGGCAGCTTGTCGGGCCGCAGGTCCGTGTGGAGGTGGATGGTGGTATTGACCCCCAGACTACGCCTATAGTCGTTGGATATGGTGCTGATACCTTGGTTGCTGGTAATGCCATATTTGGTCAGGCCGATCGGATCGCTGCCATAATGGCGATCCAGGCAGCGGCCAGTACATGCGGGAGGGGTTAGCAATGACGGACAATCAAGGACCTGCACCCAATGGCCCGCAGCCGAGGAAGAAGCGGGACATCCCAGACGGGCTGTGGATGAGGTGCGATCGGTGCGAGCAGATGCTGTACCGCAATACTGTAGAGAAGAACCTCCATGTCTGCCCAGAATGTGGCTACCACTTCCGGATCGGGGCAAACAAGAGGATCCAATACCTGGCAGACGAGGGCACATTCGAGCAGGTCTGGGCAGACCTGAGGAGCTCTGACCCATTGAGGTTTACCTCAAAGGGCCTCAGTTACAAGGAAAGGCTAAAGGCCGAGCAGGAAAGATCAGGGCAGAACGAGGCCATGATCATAGGAAAGGCATTCATAAAGGGCAGGCCTGTTATCCTGGCCGTGATGGAGCCAAACTTCCTGATGGGCTCTATGGGCTGTGTGGTGGGAGAGAAATTCTGTCTGGCCGTAGAGATGGCCTTGGAACAGTCCCTTCCCCTGGTGGCCGTCTGCTGTTCTGGTGGTGCAAGGATGCACGAGGGTGTAGTATCCTTAGCACAGATGGCCAAGACCGCTGCAGCATTGGCCAGGTTTGATCAGGCCGGCGGACTCTATATAAGCCTGTTGACAGACCCTACCACAGGCGGTGTCACTGCAAGCTTTGCCATGTTAGGGGATATCATACTGGCAGAGCCTGGGGCCATGATAGGCTTCGCAGGCCCACGTACGATCGCCCAGACCATAAAGGTGGACCTGCCAGAGGGCTTCCAGACCGCAGAATTCATGCTCCAACACGGCTTTGTGGATATGATCGTGCACCGCAAGGACCAGCGGAGCGAGATCGCCAGGCTGATAGACTACTGCCAAAGATGATTACCCACCTGCCTTCTTGTCGATCACCCTCGCGGCTAGGCGGAGGACCTGGGCAGGGATCCTGATCCTCGCCTGTCTGGCAGCGACAAGATTGACCTCGAATCTGATCTTTGGATTTGGGATCAATAGATTCATGATCCCGCCATACTCCAAGAAGCCCTCAGATTCACCTATGGTAAGTACGCTGCCACTGTGGGCAAGCTGCAGCACTTGCTTTATGGAATCCTGTCGTGGACCAACGAAGTAGAGGATGTGGCATGACTTCAATTCCTTGACATAATCCTCCCACGCCTTCTTCTGGTTCGGATCATCCAGATCCGGGCTAGTCCAGGGCTTGAATCGCCTGACCTTGATCGCATACTTGGCCTGTCTGCTATCCCTTGCAATCTCGAATGCATCACCAAATGGGTCCTTCCCGACGATCCCGATGATGGTAGGCGCATTTGGCTCTGCTGCCTTACCCTTGGGCCATTCTATGAATCTGGTCAACTGGCAGACGAACGCTGCCTTCACGTAGTATTCAGTAGTTGTACCTGTCTGGCCCTGCCCACCAATGACCAGGCCTATCAGGCACGACAGGGACAAGAATGCCAGGAGCAATATGGCCGATCTATTCATCTGAGTCTGTATATGAGCCTGGCCATCACCAAACGGCCATCTTGGTATAGGACATCCTGCACGTGCTCAGGGCCACCTGGATGGCCATAATGGGCGTCAAAGAGGTTCTGTATGCCTACCGCAAACTCCATCACCTTGTTGGGACTGCGGTAGGTCAGCCATGTATCAAGGATAAGGAAGTCATCTGCATACTTGCCTGCCCAGGTCTTGACCTTACCCCTGTAACTGACCGTTATGCCTGCAAAGCAGCTCCTGTCAACCAGGGGAACTATTGCACTACATTTGAACATATGCAGTGGACAATTGACCAATAGCGCATCGGAGGACTTATCCTTGGCCTGACTGAAGGAGTAACCGCCACGTATCCTCATCTCAGAGTCGGTGGTGTAGTCAAGGTCCAACTCAAGACCTTTGGCGGTTGCAGAGCCAAGGTTGCCAAATACCTGCATCTGGTCAGCAGGGTCGATGTATTGGTCTATCAGGTCATCCATCCTATATGTGTACAAGCTACAGGTGGCCGTAAGCCCATTGGTTATGCCTTGCTCCAAGACCAGCTCATACGTGCTGATCCGCTCAGGCCGAAGGTATGGTGCGGCCTTCATGGAATAGCCATCCTGATAATAAAGCTCATAGGCATTTGGGGCCCGGAATGCCTTGCC
This sequence comes from Sedimentisphaerales bacterium, assembly GCA_029907605.1. Lineage (GTDB taxonomy): Bacteria > Planctomycetota > Phycisphaerae > Sedimentisphaerales > Anaerobacaceae > DTPU01. Next base: position 3,748 of record JARYLO010000006.1, on the reverse strand, counting down.
ATAGAGGAGCTTGATGGTGGTCCGATCGGACAACTGACCGATAAGTGCCAACCTTGGATTGGTGGTGCAGCCAAATGTGCTGTAGTGGTCGTGCCTAATGCCTACAGTGCCAGTCCAGCCCTTTATCAGGTCCACTTGGTCCTGGGCATATATCCCCCAATGCCACCCATCCCTCACATCGTCTAGATAGACCTCCTGATCCCAATTCCGTTGCATCTGCTTGATGTCATACCGGCCCTCTAGGCCGCAGGTCAGCACATGACCTGTCAGGGGCCTGCTAGTCAACTGCAGGCCTGCATCGCACCAGCGACCTTCCCAGCGGTCCCGGTTTACCACTACGTACGGCTCCTCACCAGGTCCGGCCCAGTCAGTTGGGTACCAGCCATCATAGTCATATATCTGATAGTCCATCTGGGCCTTTAGCAGGGTCTTTTCAGAGATAGACCTTGAATAGGAGACACCAAGGATGGTGCGTATGTCATCTGTCTTTGTACGATCATCCCCAAAGACCGTCCCCCAAGGGGCGGTGGGTACATCCTTATTGTAACTTGCATGCATCAGTGTGAAGGCAAGGGAATTGTCCTCAAGACGGACGAATATATCTCGCAGCTGTATGCCATCGTTATCTACCAGACCAAAGTTGGTTTGTGGGTCATCAAACTCGCCAAAATAGAGCTTACGATTAGGGTCGCTTAGGCCGCTGATCGACAAGATCAAGTGCCTGCCCCTACCGAGTACTGTAGAATAGGTCATCCTTCCCCTTAGGGCCCTTGTATTTGCAACTTGACCTTGGAGCTCGGCGCCTTCCTGTGTTTGGCCTGATCTGGTGATGACATTCACCACGGCCAATAGGGCATTGCTGCCATAGATACTAGAACCGGGTCCCTTTATCACCTCTACCCTCTCTATAAGATCCACATCCACTGGAAATTCCAGACCAGTGGCCGCACTATCGGCAATATTATCGTTGATGCGAAATCCATTGACCAACACAAGGATCCTTGAATCATAATCGCCAGGTCTTCTAAACCCACGCACCCCGATATAGTGATAATTCCTGTCATATGTGCTATAGAGCCCTGGCACGGTATCCAATACCTGGGCCAGGTTCTGATAACCACACAGCCTTATCTGCTCGGATGTAATGACCGTTACAGATGCAGGGGCCTGGCTGACCTGTTGCTTGTATCTTGAGGGGCCCTCCACGACCACCGGCACATTCAACAGCTCCTCCAGCGACATCTGGAAATACGATGCAGGATCAGGCTGCCGTGCATATGCAAGACAGGCCGAAAACAGCAAACAGACCTTTTCCAGTCTCCTAAACATCACTCCTCCAAGCTAGAGCCTGATCTTCAATCGGCACAAACAGGCTTGGCCTTAACGAGTCTGTTGGAAATGGGTAAGCCCTAGGCCGTTATGGGACTATTTCAGATGGACACTGGCCATATTCATACGCCCCTATATCAAATCCCTTCCCGCATGGCCTTGCAAAACCATCCAGATCTGTGGATGGGGCGTCTTCCGAGGTCCCTGCATCTATCAAGGGTGAACCTGGCTGGAGGTGGTAATCCGTATGCAAAGGATCCACAAAAAGTGGATCTACATCCAGATTGCCGTCACCCCAGGTCAGGGTTGAATATTGCCCTGATATGGATATCGCCTGCCTTCCACCTTTGATATTACAGAACAACACCATCAGATGCGAACCACGATCCTTTATGGATGTATTGGAGCTATCTGCAAGCGTAGCTGCCTGAGGACAGTCCCATATGATGCAGTTGATAATAGTAGCCGTCCCACCACCAGGGTTGAGGCTGTAAGGAGGATCCCATCTGCCTAGGTCAAACAACCTTATACCCCTACCGCATCCAACGATCGTATTGTTTGCGATAAGGGCATTGCATGAGTTCTCTACCGCAATCCCACCACTGTTGCAATTCAGTATCAGGTTGTTGTACACCACCGGCCAGCACCTATCTCGCAGCACGATGCCATGATCATCACTGCCCATGATGATATTGCCCTCTATGATGGCAGAGCATCTGGTTGGGTTGATCCTATCATCATGTTCAGGCAGGTCAAAGAAATTGTGTCTGATCACTGGTGCAGGATCGCTTTCCCCATATAGGTCTATATCATCATTGTCGCCCCTCTTTCCCTGGAAATAACAATCCTCTACAAGGACATAGCTATAGCGTGTGTGTATACCCTGTCCTATCCCCAGGAAGCGACAGCCCTTTATGTGGGCAGAGGCAGGACCTGGCAGGTTTGGGTCATCAGATATGATGGCAATCCCATCTGCCTCTGCATCTGGGGCATCGTTGGGCAGACGTCTTACGGTGCAGCCATACATGTCAAGGTGGCTGGCAGCCACCACGACCGCCTCGTGGTAGGACCTTGGCCCAGGTTGGTAATAGTCGATGTGGCTACCTGCGGTACCGCCATATTCGATGATGCAATGCTCAAGGCGGCTAGGCATAGCGCAGGCAAAGAAGATCTGCCTCCAAGAGGTCCCATCAGCCAGCCTTGTGATGTGGATGGGCTCTTCTGTTCTTCCAGTGGCCAAGAGCCTGCCTGCTACACTGAGCCTGGCCTGATCACCCATCAGGATCCATGTAGCAGGTTCTACTCGGATAGTCACACCCGGCAATATCTGGACCTGGCCTTTTAGGGCTACGGCCCCAGTCCAAACACCATTGGCATCTATTGGCCCTGTGAGCCATCTTTCTGGTGGGACGTATATGACCCCTATTTGACCTTCTTGCATCACCACGCCCGTTGCATCCATCGCCTGGGCATAGATCGTGTTTAGGCCACAATCGAGGCCAACCGTCCCCTTCCAAAGCCCCATCTGAGCCGCAGCCACTGCAGGGATCCCGCAGATGGTGACCGCAGCAACGTCCGGCTGGGTCTGCACTACTATATCGATGGTATTTGCATCACCTACCCATATGTCCCCATTCTTGATCCACTTGGAGCTTATACGCAGGACTGGATTGAGGGAGAGGTCACTACTAGTCAATGAGGCATTATGCCCTTCTATGGCCAGGCAATTCATCCCCTCTCGCAGCAGGACCTCTGCAGGTCCAATGTCTATCACCTCTACCTGGCCTGCCTCATGACTGGAGGCAGCGGTCTGGTATGTCACCTGGCCTGATGGAAGATTGCGCCTTGCCACCTCGACACCATTGAGGTATGCGACAAAACCGTCGTCATAGTCTATGACCAGCTCAAGCCTAGCGCCCTTAGGGACTGCAACGCACTCAAACAGGGTCCTTATGTACACAGTCAAGTAGCTACCCTGCATGTCGTCCAGTATGGTCCTGTCATCATCATCCCCATATCCAAACCCGGCCCAACCCGTCTGCCAGGCACTATCGTCAAAGCCCAATTGTGTCCAGGCATCCGCCGGTTCACTTGGCGCAGACCTACCCTTGAGGTATCGCCACACCTGATCGGCCCCGACCAGGTCCCATTGGTCAGCAGCGGGTTGGATCGTCAAGGCCAGCGAATCTACAGACAAGATCAATATCAAGGCGATTATGGCATGCGTCTTCATGGGCATCACTCCTGTCATCTTCTCCTTCGTCTACCAGCCCGTATCTTCTGGGCATCTCTAAGCCATTGATCGGCTATGGTGGCATATGGTCTGAACTTCTCTATTGTACCCTGTTGTTGGCTATACAGTATCGCCCTGTGCAGACCGAGCTGGTTTGCCAGGGGCGAGTCGATGAGGTTGCTGGAG
>JARYLO010000069.1 GCA_029907605.1 Sedimentisphaerales bacterium | reverse complement strand
CCCAGACAGATGGTGAGGTCTTCACCCTTAGCCGGGGCAGAGATGATGACCTTCTTCGCGCCGGCGGTGAGGTGCTTGCCGGCGGAGTCCCGGTCAGTGAAGCGCCCGGTGCTCTCCACCACGATGTCTACGCCTAATGCCTCCAGATTCCTTGCAGTGTCAAGCAGGCTCTCGCCCTTTGATACAGAGCTATCCTTCTTTGTGAACTCTATGATGTCCGCTGATAACCTGCTGGCTGCCAAGGCAAAGCTGTTCCTGGTCCGCGTGCTATCCTCAAAGAACAGGTTCACTACGACCTTGCCCCGCAAGGGCGGGGCCTTCTTGACCGATCTTGTACTGAGCTGTTCGAAGCCCTTGGCAGTATCGAGTATGTATGTGATCTCCTCTGCAGACAGCTCCCTCAGCCCCAACAGGTGCTTGTGCCTCCAGACGAACTGCCGATCCTTGCCTTGCCCGGCCATCAGTCTACCACCACCTCATCGGTACCATCAGACTCTGCCAACCTTACATATACCCTCTGATCAGGTGCCACTGAGGTCTTGAGGCCCACATAGTCGGCCTGGATGGGGAACTCCCTGCCCTGGCGATCCACCAATACCGCCAGCCTTATGGCCTTTGGCCTGCCCAGGTCTATCAATGCGTCCAATGCGGCCCTCACAGACCTGCCAGTAAAGAGCACATCGTCTACCAGGACCAGGATTCGGTCATCGACATTGAATGGGATGTCGGTGGTCCGCACCTGGGGCTGGCCGTTGCTCCTAGGGCAGTTCAGGTCATCCCTGTACAATGTGATGTCCAGGGTACCGCATGGGACCTGTTGACCTAGCCTTTCTGACAGGAGTCTGGCCAGTCTTTGGCTGATCACCTCCCCGCGACTGCGGATACCTATGACGCCCACCGATGCACCTGATGACAGGTCTGCTGCTATCCTGTCTGCCAGGGTCCTTATGGCGTTTTCTATCTGGTTGCGATCCAACAATACCTTCATATCGATCCTTTCGTGGCAGGCAGTATATCCGCTGTTGGTACTGGCGGCAAGGCCGCTTGGTGCGGATGGCTAGGTCGACAAACCCTGTATCTCCAGGTTTGTCAGGCCTGCCTCTAAGGCGGTTTGTATGACAACTTGGTATTCCTTGCGGGTTATGGGCCGCCTGATCTGCGGATGATCAAATGCCTTGTAGGATGGGCGATATTGCGACATGATGTTCACGTACGTATCCTTGGGTAGGTTCTCCGCTATCCATCTTACCACCTCACAGGATCCGCTGACATTGTTTGGCATGACCAGGTGTCGGATCATCAGCCCCCGCCTAATGATCCCATCCGGACCAGGCCTTGCCACCCCCACCTGGCGGTGCATCTCCAGAAGGGCCTGTTTGACTACCTGGGGGTAGGTATCCGCACCTGCCGAATACTTGGCTGCCATATCGCCATCTGTATATTTGAAGTCAGGCAGGTAGATATCCACTACACCATCCAGTAATCTGAGGACCTCCAGCCGTTCCCAGCCAGAGGTATTGTAGACAACCGGCAACCTCAATCCCTGTTGGGCGGCCTGATCGAGTGCTAGGAGGATGTGAGGGCAATAGTGTGTCGGGGTCACCAGATTGATGTTGTGGCAACCCATACGTTGAAGTTGGAGCATCATCTGGGCCATCTCTTCCATGGTAGCTTGCTTGCCAACCCCCAGGTGGCTGATCTCCCAATTGAAGCAGAATACACACCTGAGGCTGCAATGTGATAGGAAGATCGTGCCAGACCCACCTATCCCCACCAGGGGCCTCTCCTCGCCGAAGTGTGGATGATAAGAGGCAACCACTAGTCCTGCAGGTGCCCGGCAGAATCCGGTCTGGCCTGCTAGGCGGTCGACCCCACACTGCCTAGGGCACAGTTGACATGCGGACATCATGTCCCAAAGCTGCTGGGCCCGCAGCTTGAGCCGGCCGGATCGCTGGAATGCCAGGTACGCCGGCTCGAATTGGCCGGCGCCAGGTCCATCCTGATCTATCCTTGTGCAACACATAGTCCTGCAAGTACGCTAAGTCCAGCGGCCCGGGCAAGTCTGCGTACAGATCTCTTGAGGGCCCAAATATTACTGTGATCCTATCCATAGCTGATCCAGACGGAAAATCAACGTGGAGGTGAGGAAGGCAACCGGTGACTGTTGGGGATATGGCAGTACGTGCGGAACCAATCATCAATCTCCTGTGATATGGTTGACAAGGACGAAATGGGCAGGATCATTTCGATAACTAACGAAATGAGTTCGAAATGAGGAACCTGCTTACTATATGCAAGGCGTTGTCTGACCCAAATAGGGTAAGGGCATTGTTGCTGCTTTCGAAAGGTGAACTTTGCGTCTGCCAGCTAAGGGCGGTGCTTGGGCTGGCGACCTCAACGGTATCCGCGCATGTTGCGGTGCTCAGGCGGGCCGGGCTTGTCCGTGCCAGGCGCCAGGGCAGATGGATGCACTACTCGATCGACCCACAGGCAAGCCCTGTGGCTAGGCAGGCCATGGAATGGGTCTTCTTGCAAGCTGCTGGGGATAGACAAATAAAAAGGGACAGGGCCAGGCTAGTGAGGGTATTGAGGATGGACAAGGAAGAACTATGCGTAAGGCTAAGAAGCTAAGGGTATTGTTCCTCTGTACGGGCAATTCCTGCCGAAGCCAGATGGCAGAGGCATGGGCAAGGCATCTAAGGCCAGACCTGATAGATGCCTATTCTGCAGGCCTGGAACCAAAGGGCCTGGATCCAATGGCGGTGAAGGTCATGGCAGAGGTTGGGGTGGATATGTCCGGGCAGATTTCCAAGCACCTAGACCAGTTCAAGGGCCAGACCTTCGATTATGTGATCGCGGTCTGCGATCATGCAAAGGAGGTCTGTCCGGTATTTGCTGGTGCAAGGAGGTTGATCCATGTAGGCTTCGAGGACCCTCCCACCTTGGCCAAGGATGCGCATAGCGAACAAGAGGCCTTGGGCCACTATAGGCGTGTAAGGGATCAGATAAGGCAGTTTGTCGAAGGTATGCCGGATAGTCTGGAGAAGATCGATGGCTAAGAAGGACGACAAAATAGGGGATTGGCATGAGATAGTTCGAAGGGAATATGAAAAGATCGCCCAGCAGGGCGGTTCCTGTTGTGGGCCTTCCTGTTGTGGTACCAGCGGGCCTTCTGCCTATGCACTTGGCTACGAACACGCCGATCTGGAGGCAGTACCTGATGGCGTGGATATGGGGCTTGGGTGCGGCAATCCAACGGCCTTGGCCGCACTGCGACCGGGCGAGGTGGTCCTGGACCTAGGCTGTGGGCCTGGGTTGGATGTGTTCATCGCTGCCAAGAAGGTAGGTCCGACCGGCAGGGTGATAGGCGTGGACATGACGGCCGAGATGCTGGCAAAGGCAAGGGCATCAGCCAGGTCCTTCAGCGAGAAGACCGGCCTTGACAACGTGGAGTTTCGACTGGGCCAGATCGAGCACCTGCCTGTGGCGGATGCGAGTGTGGACGTGGTGATCTCCAACTGTGTGATAAACCTATCCCCTGATAAGCAACAGGTCTGGCGGGAGATAGCACGCGTGCTAAGGCCCGGCGGCCGTGTGGCGGTCTCTGACCTGGCGCTGCTGAGGCCTCTGCCTGAGGCACTCAGGCAATCTGTGGAGGCCTTGGTTGGGTGCATTGCAGGGGCGGTCCTTGTGGATGAGACAAAGGCGATGGTCCAAGACGCTGGCCTTGTGGATGCGGTCTTTCAGATCCATCCCGAATATGTGGACAGGATGGCGCACTGGTCTGATCCAGTTTACAAGGAGGTCCTGGAGGCATTGCCAGATGGTACCAGGCCGAGCGATTATATAACGAGCCTGTACGTAACCGCAGTTAAGCCACAAGCGGCCCTCACAGACCAGGTCAAGGAGCTGATCGCCATAGGGGCCTCGGTGAGTGCGAACTGCCACCCTTGCGTCAGATACCACGTCAAGAAGGCCAGAGACTTGGGCATCAGCGACCACCAGATCCGCCAGGCGATAGAGGCCGGCAGGATGGTCCGCAAGGGTGCGGCAGGACAGATGGATGAACTGATAGGCCAATTATTCGGATAAGGAGAACGGATCATGGACAATAGTGGTGGAAAACTCGCAAGGCAGATGGGGTTCTTTGAGAGGTACCTGACGGTCTGGGTATTCGTGTGCATAGGTGCAGGGATCGTGCTGGGCAGGGTCGCGCCAGGCATGGCCAGATACCTGGATGGGCTGTCCATATACGTAAAGGGGGCACCGGTCATCTCCATCCCCATTGCGGTGTGCCTGTTCTTCATGATGTATCCCATCATGGTCAAGATCGACTTTGCCTCCGCTGTCAAGGCAGGCAAGAGTGGCAAACCGGTCTTGCTTACCCCTTTTGTTAATTGGGCCATCAAGCCTTTTACCATGTATCTCATATCGCTGGTCTTCTTGGGCCTGTTATTCAAAGGCCTGATCGGTCCAGATGCAGTGGACCTGTCAAGATGTCCTTTGGGCTGGATCTGCCGGTAGGTGCCACCCACGGGGCAGGTACGGTGGTCATGCACGATGGCGCAAAGATGCTGCAGATACCCCCGTGGCGGAGCTACCTGGCAGGGTCCATATTGCTAGGCATTGCACCTTGTACCGCCATGGTCCTGGTCTGGGGGTATCTGGCAAGGGGCAATGATGGACTGACATTGGTCATGGTGGCCATCAACTCCTTGACCATGCTGGTCCTGTATGGACCCCTTGGTGGTTTCCTGCTGGGTGTGGGCAGGCTGCCCATGCCATGGCAGGTACTGGTCCTTTCGATCCCCAATATATGTGGCATTGCCCTTGGTGGCAGGGTACCTATCCCGCAAGTGGATCATTGCTGCAAAGGGGCAGGAGTGGTTCAACCGCAGGTTCCTTCATGTGCTTACCCCGATCACCATCATCGCATTGCTGACCACCTTGGTCTTGTTGTTCAGCGTCAAGGGCGATGTGATCTTGACCAATCCGCTGACCATCCTCTGGATAGCCATACCGCTCTTCATCCAGACCAACCTGATATTCTGGCTGGGGTATTGGCTGGCAAGGCTATCGAGGCTTTCCTATGAGGATGCCGCCCCTGCTGCGATGATAGGTGCATCCAACCATTTCGAGGTGGCCATGGCCACTGCTACCATGCTCTTTGGTCTTTCTTCTGGTGCGGCACTGGCCACAGTGGTGGGCGTCCTGATCGAGGTGCCCGTAATGCTGATGCTGGTCAGGATATGCCTGAGGACCAGGCACTGGTTCCACGCTCAGGTTGCAGCATCGTCCTCATAACCATCCGGACCAGATCAGACCGATGCCAAAGGTCTGCTTCTAGGCCCTTCGTCCTATAAGACGCAGGCCTGGTATTCAGAGCAGGTGCCATCCAAGCAAGCCTGCATCTATCCTGGCTCACTGCTTGACCTGCCTTCAGATCAGGTCGATACAGGGGATGAGGCCATTGGCCGATGTTGGAGTGCCAGATGGGCGATATGGCTTGGGTGGACAATCTGCATGCAGGCCTGCAGACCTGGATCTGCTGGCCATTGGTCTTGGTGGTCATAGCAGCAGGGACCATTGCCGCAACTGAATCGAGCAGGCCTGAGGACATCTTTGAGATGTCCCTCGAGGAGCTGCTGAACGTCGAGATCACCACTGCCTCCAAGGCCCAGGACAGGCAGTCTGATGCACCAGGTGTGGTCTCGGTTGTGACAAAGGATGAGCTAAGGAGGTTCGGAGGTACAACGCTGCGGGACGTCCTGGAACGGGTACCTGGCCTGGCAGGCTCGACGGTGTACATGACCGACCGCAGTATGATCGCCGTCCGCGGCGACCAGATATCCAATAGCGGCGTGCACGTACTGCTCTTGATCAATGGCCGGCCGGTCAGGGAGGTGCAGGAGGGTGGGATAAAGAGCGAGATACTCGAGACATTCCCTGTGGAGATCATAGAAAGGATCGAGGTCATAAAGGGGCCAGGCTCAGTATTGTACGGTTCTACGGCATTTGCCGGTGTGATCAATGTGATCACTGAGAAGGGCGACCAGGACCGTATATCCCTTACTGCGATGCCAGGAGAGGCAGGGGCATTAGGCACGGCCGGTACCATAAAGATCAGATCGGAGGACCTGAAGGTGATCGCTGCAGCCCGCTACCTGGACAAGGCGGACTGGCGGGTGAACTATGTTGCCGCATCGGACGGGAGCACCATCACCAGACCCATGCGGATCCCCAATACTGGGACAGGCACATACCTAGGCATTGACTATGGTGATCTGAGCCTGATGCTGGCCCACAATACGTGGGAGACGGCCTACTTTATCCCTGATTTTATGAGCCTGTTCGAGACCTACGGTGTGTCTCGCTGGCAGAAGACCTTTCTGAATATTGGCTACCAAAGGCAGATCGCAGGCATCTGGCGTAGCGATATGAATCTGACCTTAACGCAATCCGGGTTTGAGACCAGTTCCTGGCCCAACATAAGGAGGGACTCCAGCGAGACGCTCTTTGAGTGGACCAACTTCGTGCGGCTTTCAGGAGGATCGCAACTGGTCTTCGGGACATTACTGGACGGGATCGAGGGTTCTGAGGTAGATCCTTCCTCAGGGGCCGTCTGGTCGGATGGCGCTAGGACCGATCTGGGGATATACGCCCAGATGGACCATCAGTTGACTAGTCAGATCAAGTTGATCGGGGGCGTCCAGGCAAACAAGATCGAGAATCTGGACTGGGATATGGTCCCCAGGGTGGGCTTCATCTGGAGCCCGATGGCTGATATCTTTGTCAAGGTCCTGTATGGCCAGGCATTCAGGGCACCGAGTATCAACGAGAACTTCCTGAATCATCCTGGCCTTCGGGGCAACCCCAATCTGGACCCAGAGAAGGTTGCAACAGTAGATCTATCTGTGGGTTATTATGGAACAAATAAAGAACTGGTCTTAAGTTGTTTCCGTAGCAGGCTCACGGACATCATCTACCAGGATCGAACCGGGTTCCCGACATATGCGAACCGCGCAGATACCATCACGATCGAAGGGATGGAACTTGAGGGCAAGTACTACCTGAACAGGGCCATCTTCCTGACAGGCTCTATCATGTACCAAGAAAGCCAGGATGATGAGGGCAACAAGGACCTTGCCCCCATTGCCAACATCTCTGCAAAGGGAGGGATAAGTTACGTCTGGCCAGGCGGATTGACTGTAGGATTGTTTGACGTGTTCCAGGGACCCCTGGACAGGAAGTACCAGGCAACGCTCAATCCCTGTCCAGGGTCATACAATAAACTCAGTCTGCACTGTGAACTGGACCTAAAGAAGTTCTTGAATTACAAGGCCGGTGTGGCCAGCTCGTTGATCATCCAGGTAGACAACCTGCTTGATGAGCAGATATGGCTTCCAAACTGGGGCCTACTGCCAGGCCAATCCATCCCATATGACCAGGGAAGGGCGATCTATGCAGGCCTGAATCTGAGGTTTTAGGCAGCCCAGGTTTGTCAATAAGACCTCAGGATCTTGGCCCTGTGGATCCTGACCAACTGCTAGGCTATTCTACCAACTGCCTGACCAGCTCTGCAATCACCTGGTCTATGAGCGTTGTGCCAAGTGGGGACTGGACAGATACGCATTCCAGTATCGGCACCGCAGCTGCACGGCTGGCAGAAAGGACCACCGAGAGGTTATCCTTCAGTATACGGCGGACCGCCTCTGTAAGCAGGACCGGCTTGCGCCCGCCGACCTTATCCCTCTTGTTCAGCAAGACCATCAGGTTTGTAAGACGCCGCCTTGCAGCCCAATTGAATCTCAGGACCGTGTCAAGCCTGCTGGCAAACAAGGCCAGCCACTGGGATGAGTTCTCCACGGTCTTGGTGCAGTCCAGTACGATGATCAGTAGATGTGGCCTGTGTTTGCCTACAAGACTGGCCTGCTGTAGAGGGCCTACCTGTCCGGGGGTATCTACTGCCCGCCTGATGTTAAGGATGAGGCCGTGTTGGCCCATCTGGATCACAAATGTTGGCCATTCTGTGACAGCATAAGTCATCTCCCTTTTTCCCTCTGGGTCTAGAAGACCCAGTCTAAGATACTGGGCAAACTTGGTCTTGCCTGCGGAGCTCGGCCCTACGATCAGCAATTGCTTGCCGGTCAGGAATGTTGCCAGTCGCAAGATACCTGTTGGGGGAGCACGTCTTATAATCCCCCCTTCGGGTGCTGGGATCGACGTCGGTGGCTTTGCCAGCACAACAGCTCCTCTAATCCTTTATGCCCCCAGGACCTCTGATACCAGCCGACAACGGCATCCTTGCCTGGCCTTCTGGCAGGCTTGTATGCATGATATTAGTGGCAAGCTGGGATATGTCAAGTTATATAGCTGCTAGGGCAGCTTGCCCGTCGAAGGACCCTTGGCCATCCAACCTGGGGATCATTGATGTGGGTATTGAGGAATAGCTCCATCTCGCGTCTGGCCTGGTGGCCCAATAACACTAGCTCGTCAGGATTGGTCTGGTAGATGGCATGTTGATTGCGAGCTTCCTGGATCTGTACGCCTGTCTTCATGGTCATATCTCCTTTTTGCTATTGGTTTAGACGCAGGCTGCAGGCCGCGCATTACACAAAAAAGTGGTTCCACCACAACAGTTCATTGACAAGTCTAATGAAATCCCCTAATTCGACCGATAAGTAAATCATCAAGGGCATAAGGAAAGGCCCAGTTTGACCAAGGACCAAATAGGAGCCAACGATGGATATGTCATTTATTATTGCAGCGGCAAGCACGGCCGCCCCAGAACCCAATACCGTCAATCCCGTAGTACAGGTTGCCTGGGATCAGGTCACCAGACTAGGCCTGGTTGAGGCAGTGACATTCCTATCCTTTGGTGTTGTCTGCCTGATCTATGGCTGGCGGGTGTACAAGGCACTCGTTGCGATCTGTTTTGGGCTAGGTGGCCTGATCCTCGGGATAGTGGCCAACCATTACCTTATTGGCGGAAACGTGGTCTGGGTGTGCGTGATCACTACGGTGCTACTGGTGATCCTCTCCCTACCGCTACTGAGATTGGCAGTATTGATCCTAGGAGGCCTGGCAGGTGCTATAATCACTGCTGGCCTGTGGCTGGCCCTGGACCTGCCGATGCGGCTGATATGGGCAGGCGGGCTGATAGGGCTTGTGGCAGGTGGGATGATCTCCTTTGCAACCTTCAAGGCAGCGGTCATCGTGTTCTCAAGCCTCCAAGGTGCTGCATTGCTGTCGGTAGGAGGCCTAGCGATACTGCACCGGTACCTGCCTGGTAGTGACAGGGTCTGCAGCCTGGTCTTTGACACCCCTTGGTTCCTACCAGTGGTCCTGTTGGTACCGCTTGGCCTAGGTCTGATCATACAGTTCAGGCTTAGCAAGGGTGAGCAAGTACAGGCACCTGCTAGCAAGGGGTAAGATCAAGCGGTGCTTTCTGGCGTATGAGATCTGCAGAGTTGATCGCCTGCCTTCAATAGATTATATCTGGCTGCTGCCAGCTTGTCCTTGAAGCGGTCCTTCTCGAACAGGATATGCCATCTCTTTATGGTTAGCCAGCCCCCAAACCGGATAAGGTAGTTCCTGAAATGTCTGTACCAAGACTCCCATCCCTGCCTGAGATTGTACAGGTATAGGGCGATCATCGGGAATGAGATGAATGTGGCAGGTATCATGAAAAGGTAGTGAAACCTGTAGAACCATCGCATGATCTGCCTTACGGCCTGTTGCATCTGTTGGGCGGTGTATGGAGGATCAGGCTCGAATAGGGGGAAGTTGCCATCATAGTATTCCCAGCCAATGGTATCCAGCGGATAGATGCGGCCTTGAGCTTGCAGCCGACGCCTCAGTTCTGTACCAGGCAATGGCACAGGCAGCAGGACCTGGATGGTGTCTATCTTGGCCCTGCGTATGAAGCGCTTGAATTGTCTTATCCTGGAATCAAGTGGCACGGGCGATCCAAAAACCTCCCTTGCAGGATAGCCGAATATGAACATCCCATGGACGATAAAACCGAACCTTCTAAAGACCTGGATCAATGACATCATCTGGCCTGCATCTATGTGCTTATTCATGGCGGCAAGTTCTTGGTCTATAGGGCTTTCAAGCCCAATGGCCACATACCTTATTCCTGCATCTCTCATGGCCGCCAAGAGCTGCTCATCTCGGGCCTTATCGAGTCTTATCTGCACGGTAAAGCAGAGCCTCTTGCCGATCCGCTCTTGGTAACTAGTCAACAACTGACAAAGCTCGATCGTCTGTTCCCTTTCCTGACCAAACAGGTCGTCAACCACAAAGAAATCATCTGCCTGTCTGGTCTCGACCAGTTGGGCCACATTCTGGACGAACCTCCTGATAGATCCGCTGCGGGGCCTGCCCTTGACCGTGCAGAACTCGCAGTTCATACAGCAGCCCCTGATCCTCTCTATCGGGTATATCTTGATCCTTGCGTACCTGACCAATGAAAAGTCTGGCAGTGGCAGGGTATCAAAGTTCTCGATAGGGGGTCTTGGCTGATTGCAATGGACCCGGCCTGCCTGTAGATAGGCGATACCTCCTACCGACTCGATGGATGTATTGCCCTGCAATGCCTCAAGCAGGTGGCGGATGGTGATCTCACCTTCGCCAATTACGACATAATCAATCCCGCTAGTCAGTGCCTCCTGGAGGTTCTCTGGGGCAAAGTGCTGGCCACCTGCTATCGTGATAACACCCTGATCCTTATAGAAGCGGGCTATCTCGTACAGCCTGGGGATGGTACTTGTCAGTCCACCATATAGGCCTACCACGTCAGCGGGTCTGTCGGCCTGGAGGGCCATGTGGTCTGCGCCCAGGTCCTTACCCAGTGGGGCAGGTGGTTGCAGGTTGTTCTCATCTATGACCTCTGCGTCCCAGTTCTCCATCCTGGAGACGCTCGTGGCCACACATACAGGCCCAAGTGCAGTGGTCTTTCTGGCGATGCGAGAATAGATGTTGAACCTGGGATATGCAGGCACAACCATCCTGAACATATACCTAGGCCTGGATGGATCCAACAGCGAGGATGACATGAGGATTCCTTTCTTAACCTTAGGGCTTGATCTACAGCAGCAAAGTATAGTCGGGGAGCTTTGCTAATGCAACATCTTTGGCCGTTTGACATGACTATGTCCTGCCAATAGAATACCGGCCGTTTGGTTTGGGCTACCTTGGGGCTGGCCTCTATTGAAAGGATTATAAGATGGCAGGCAATGTAGTTGAGTTGGACGATGCCATGTTTGATCAGGTCATCCATAGCGCCCAGGAACCGGTGCTAGTGGACTTTTGGGCGCCTTGGTGCGGGCCCTGTAGGATGATGGCACCCATAGTGGAGGAGGTGGCAAAGGACTACGCTGGCCGTGTGAAGGTCTGCAAGATAAACACGGACCAATGGAGGGATAGTGCCATCGAATATGGCATAAATGCCATACCTACCTTGATCCTATTTAAGGATGGAAAGGTCCAGAAGAAGTGGGTAGGGCTTACCAGTAAGAAGGACCTGGCTGCTGCCATAGACGGCCTGCTGGGACAGGTAACAGATTGACAGATGCCCCATCTAATCAGGCGAAAGTCGCAACTGGCGACCGACACCTTTGAGGCGGAGGTGGAGGCCCCATTTGTTGCCAAGGCCTGGAGGCCAGGCCAGTTTATCATCCTGATGGTAGATGACCAGGCTGGAGAGCGGATACCACTTACGGTAGTGGATGCGGACAGAAAGGCGGGGACCATCAGGTTGATCTGGCAGAGGGTAGGAAAGACTACTGCCCAGTTGGCGGACTTGGAGCCTGGCCAATCCATTGCAGGCATAGTTGGGCCGCTTGGCAGCCCGACTCACATCGAATACTGGGGCAAGGTCGTATGTGTGGCAGGCGGTGTTGGGGCTGCGCCATTACTGCCCATAACCTCTGCCATAAGACAGGCAGGGAATCAGGTCATCATGATCCTGGGTGCAAGGAGCAAGGACAGGCTGATACTTGTGGATCGCCTTGAGGCAATAGCCGACAGGCTGATGGTATACACCGATGATGGAAGCTATGGAGGTAAGGGGATGGTCACCATTCCATTGGAGCAGGTCTGTAGGGAGCAGAGGCCTGATCATGTATTCGTGATAGGGCCTGCGATCATGATGAAGGCCTGTTGCCAGATCACCAGGCGGTATGAGGTACCCACCACCGTATCCCTGAACACGATCATGGTAGATGGCACTGGGATGTGTGGAGGCTGCAGGGTAGAGGTGGCAGGGAAGGCCAAGTTCGTCTGTGTAGATGGCCCTGAATTCGACGGCCATCAGGTAGACTTCGACCTGATGATCAGACGCCTGGAGGCCTACAGGGATCAGGAAAGGCAGGCCTTCGAGCAATACAAGGCCCATAAGTGCAGGATAGGCTTGAGCTAATGGAGAAGGGACTGGACCAGCCTTCCAATCCTGATCAGGCCCTGGATGCCCTGCTGGAAAAGGCCAGGACAGGCCGGCTTTCTGCTGCAGAGAGATTGAAGATACCACCTCAGCCCATGCCACAGCTAGATCCTGTAGCTCGCCGCAGGTCTATGCAGGAGGTGGCCGTCGGCTACACAGAGCAGCAGGCCAAATGGGAGGCATTGAGGTGTCTGCAGTGTAAGAGGCCATCGTGTGTGGAGGGCTGCCCTGTCCGGATCCAGATCCCCCAGTTCATATCGTGCATAGTAGAAGGCCGATACGACAGGGCACTTGCCATCATCAAGCAGACAAGTCTGCTGCCTGCGGTCTGCGGCAGGGTATGCCCTCAGGAGGTCCAGTGCCAGCAGGCATGTGTGCTCTGCAAGAGGTTCGGCGATCCATTCAAGGCGGTATCAATCGGCAGGTTGGAGCGGTTCGTGGCTGATCAGGCCAGGTCCTCTGACGAGATCCCAAAGGTTGACAGGCCTACTGGCAAGAAGGTGGCAATAGTTGGCTCAGGGCCTGGAGGGATAGTGGCTGCAGCAGATACACGCAGGGCAGGCCATGAGGTGACGATCTTCGAGGCCTTTCACATGCCAGGGGGCGTGCTGGTCTACGGTATACCTGAGTTCAGGCTCCCCAAGGCGATCGTGCAGCAAGAGATCGACGTGCTGGTCAGGATGGGCGTGAAGATCATCCCAAACTTTGTGGTAGGCAAGACGAGGACCATCCAGCAGTTGCTCCAGGAGGATGGCTTTGACGCCGTATACATAGGTGTTGGGGCAGGTCTGCCGAGGTTCATGGGCATAGAGGGGGAGTCCCTTGTCGGGGTCTATAGTGCCAATGAATACCTCACTAGGGCCAACCTGATGAAGGCATATATGTTTGGGGATTGCGCAGATACGCCCATCGCCAAGGCCAGGAATGTGGCGGTGATAGGTGGGGGCAACGTGGCCATGGACGCAGCCCGCATGGCCATAAGACTTGGTGCAGAGCGGGTCTATCTTGTCTACCGCAGGACCGAGGCCGAGATGCCGGCAAGGCGGGAGGAGGTGCATCATGCAAGGGAAGAAGGGGTAGAGTTCCTCTTCTTGCAGAGCCCCCAGAGGATCATCGGTGACGATCTGTATCATGTCAGGGCCATTGAATGCATCCACTATCAGCTCGGCCAGCCGGATCGATCAGGTAGGCCTAGGCCGATCCCCATACTTGATGCAAGGTCTGTATTGGAGGTCGACATGGTCATTGTCGCCATAGGCAATGTCGCGCATCCCCTGATCCGCCAGACCACAGCCGGCCTGCAATTCAATGAGACAGGGAACATAATCGTTGATGAGCATTGCCGCACATCTATGGCAAGGGTGTATGCAGGCGGGGATATCGTACTAGGGGCCGCGACAGTGATATTGGCCATGGGTCAGGGCCGCATTGCAGCCGCATCCATAAACGAGGACCTGGCCTAGTCCTATAGCAATAGGCTGCCGAATTGGTACACGATCAGTGTGATCAGATAGGCCACCGCAGTCAGTCCAAAGAACTGGATGGCCGGCCATCGCCACTGGC
>JARYLO010000068.1 GCA_029907605.1 Sedimentisphaerales bacterium | reverse complement strand
CGGTGCAAGGCCTAGCGACGAGCAGCTGAAGATAGACAATCCCCTACAGTTCAGTGCGGTAGAGATAGAGGCCGAGCATATCATCCCGATCATAGCCAAGATAGAAAGGCCACAGGCAGTGGCAAACCTGGAATCCATATTAGAACAGGCCGACGCCGTAATGGTCGCGAGGGGTGACCTTGGGGTAGAGATGGACCTGGCGGAGGTGCCGGTGATACAGAAACAGATCATCCATACCTGCAAGCAATATGGCATACCAGTGATCGTGGCAACACAGATGCTCCAGTCCATGGTAGATTCGCCCATTCCGACGCGTGCAGAGGCCTCTGATGTGGCCAATGCTATATTCGATGGCACAGATGCAGTAATGCTCTCAGCAGAGACATCTGTTGGCGCACACCCAGTAGAGGCCGTCAGGACGATGAACAGGATCGCTGCAAAGACGCACAATTATATATTGCGCCAATCCTGGGCATCTGACCAAGGATCCTCCCAACTGGCCCGCAAGGCCACTTCGGCAGCCTTATCAGAGGCGGTCAGATTGATCGTAGATCGCCTTGATATACAACTGCTGGCAGTTTGGTCGCAACTGGGCGGTGGTGCGGTATACCTATCGCAACAGCGTATACCGAGGCCCATCCTGGCATTTAGCTCAAGCGATGCGGTATTGAGGCGGATGAGCATGCTTTATGGCCTTACACCTGTTCATATCCCCCCTCCCAAGTATCTCGACGACCTGCTTGGCCAACTAGACCATGTGTGTCTACAGCATTCATGGGCCAGGCGGGGACAATATGTGGCCGTCCTCTGTAGCCAGCCCATGTCACAGATAGGACGGACCAATATGGTCTGCCTCCATCGGATAGGCCAGTCTGGCGTGAACCAAGGTCATAAAGAGAGGGATCAATCGCATGGAACAGACATATAAACAGGCGATGCTCTGGCACCAGGAGGCCGGAAAGGTCCGATGCGATCTTTGCAACCATAGGTGTCTGATACCTGAAGGCCGTGTCGGTTTCTGTGGTGTACGCAAGAATATGGCAGGGGTGCTCTATACCCTCACATATGACAAGCTGTGTGCAGCGCACGTGGATCCCATAGAGAAAAAACCATTGTATCACTTCTATCCAGGCTCAAAGAGCTATTCTATAGCGACGGAGGGCTGCAATTTTAGGTGTGACTTCTGCCAGAACTGGCAGATCAGCCAGCAGCCTGCAGAGTACGGTACCATAGAAGGTAGCAAGGTCCTGCCAGAGCAGATAGTACAGGCGGCGATAAAGAGTCATTGCAAGAGCATATCCTATACATACACCGAACCGACGATCTTTATGGAGCTGGCTGCAGACTGCGCAAGGCTCGCCAGGCAACATGGCCTGGTAAACGTATTCGTCAGCAATGGCTACATGACAAGACAGGCCATCGACCTTGCAAGCAAATGGCTGGATGCGATCAATGTAGACCTAAAGGCCTTCACGGACCAGTATTATCGCAAACATTGCAAGGCCGAACTGGGGCCTGTACTGGAGAACATCAGCTACATTGCCAGGCATACAAGGATATGGATAGAGGTGACCACATTGCTAGTGCCTGGCCAGAACGACGGCAAGGATGAACTAAAGGCTTTGGCCGATTGGCTTGTGCAGGCCGCAGGACCTGATGTGCCATGGCACATCAGCAGATTCTACCCTCAATACAAACTTACTGATGCCCGTCCGACGCCCATAGAGACATTGGAGCAAGCATATCAGATCGGCAGGGAATGTGGCATCCACTATGTTTACATGGGCAATGTCCCAGGTTGCGACCAAGAGAACAGCTATTGTCATAACTGTGGCCAGCTCTTGATCGAAAGGAATGGCTACATGATATCTACATACCGCATCTCTGCAGGCCTGTGCCCAGACTGTGGAACAAAGATACCGGGGGTGGGACTATGATCTGCCTAAGTACTGACAGGACTATTGCTTGCATGCTGCCTTGGATCATGCTATTGGGAGGCTGTGTTGCCTACACTGGCCTGGAGGGGCCATTGGCATCGGTGCGGCGGCCTGCCACTGATATTGTCACTTGGCAGAGGGGGCCTGAGGCTGCCAAGGGGTTGATATTCTTCTGCGAGCAATTGGATAGCATCGTGGCTGCGGAGATCGCCGCAAAGATAGTGGCCCTTGACCTGATGCCCGAGGTACAGCGGATCAGGTTGATCATCAACTGCCCTGGCGGAGAGGTCTCATCATGGCGGATGATATCCAATGCCATGTGCATGACAGAAAAGCCGGTGGACGTGATCAATGTAGGTAACTGCTACAGTGCGGCCTGCGCGATATTCGTCGCTGCCACTGGCAAGAGATATGCCTTCCCAAACAGCCACTTTATGGTCCACAGGCCCCAGATGTTATTCGATAGCCCTGAGCACAGGCAGGCCCTGGACTTTGAGGTACGTGCGTTTGAACAGGTCCTGCAGACCAAGACCTCCCTGCCAGCAGATTGGTTCCCACTGGCAATAAGGCCTCGCTATCTTGACGCAAGGCAGGCCATGCAATACGGCCTTGTGGACCAGATCGTTGAAAGGCTTCCCTAATCTCGGTACACCACGGTATTGCAAAGGTAATCCTGCAGACATCATCCTGTATCGGCCGATCTATCGCTGTTGTGCCTGCAGATATGGAGTGTCATCTGACTGGCCGGCAGGTCGCATCCTGACGTTCGGGTCCAGGCCGGTCCTGACGATCTTGCTAGACCAAACGGTCTTGATAAGGGCCCCTTTAGATATGCTGATAGGCCCTTTGACAAACTCTGGGAGATTGTATACCACCACCCGCCTACATTCGAATGCCGGATCCTCTTGTGGCAACATGAATGGCTTGTGGAAGTTACCATCACGGTCGAAGTAGGCCAGGTACAGGTGTGTGCATTGGCCATCAGCCCTCTTGCTGCTGAATACCACCCATCTGCCATTGCTTGACCAACAGTGGTAGCCCTCTGCAGCGGGACTGTTGATCTTTTCAGCATTCCGGAACTGGCCTGTCTGCAGGTCCAGTAGATAAAGACCGGACTCCTGCCTATAAAGGGGGAAATAGGTACATTCAGATACAGATAACAACAGATACCTGCCATCAGGAGAGATCTTCGGATGGGCGGCACTCAATCCCATCTGGCTGGCATTTAGGACCATTTCGAGCCCGCCCCACGAGCCTGTCACTGGATCGTACCCTATCCTCATCAGGTCATACCTCATTGCAGTATGAGGTTGCGGGAGGTTATTCACATCCTCAAGGGCTGGGCCGCTGCAAAAGTAGAGATATCTGCCGTCTGGGGACCACTCTGGATAGGTCTCCATCCTTGCAGGACTGGATATCCCAGGACAGGTTGTGATCGTCCTTGTCTGTATGTCATATAACAACAGGTCAGATGCCCTGTCGTACACGTCGCGTGTGTGGCCTACGGCATGAAAGACCTGCCTGACGGTGTTGAATGCGAAGGCAATGACACGGCCGTTTGGATGCCAGCAGCGGTAGGAGGTTGGATGGTTGATCTGTGTCCTTGTGTCTACCTTTGCCAACTGGCCATCATATGCCATGATCATATACGTGCCAGGACCGCCAGCCCGCATATGGAAGATCATCCTATCAGGGTTATAGGCATGGAATGCATGGCAGTTGATGCAGTTGCCTCCGGCCATGTTATTGAGCAATATGGCCCTTTCGGAAAAACTTGTCAGATCCCTTTGATACAATCCCATCTTGCCTACGTAGATGAAAAGCGGCCTGATAAGACGATAGACCAGGTATGGATCCACTGGATCTTGTGCGATGTGCATCCTTATAGGCTGGAAGCTCAGCCACCTGCCAGCGTCTTGTCGGACATATACCTGTATGTGCAGATCCTCACCAGGGTTGGCCCTCAGCAGACGTCGCCACTGCTTGATGGGGATCTTGATCCTGCCAGACTGAAAACTGCCCTCAATAGGCCGGCCGCATCTAGACCAGATCCTTATATAGTAGGGCTGGCCGGATTCAAGGACAAGAAAGTTGGTAGGGGCAATATTCACTGGAATGGTTATGTCGCACAAGTCCGGCCAGATCCTAGGTGCCCTATCGACTTCTATAGAGCCATATGTGTCCGGCCTCTGGTGGGCACAGCCAAATAAGCCTATGCCAGCCAGGGCCAGGATCAGCAGACGAAGGTAGAAAACCATCCTATGACCTCCCTCCAGATACCACATATTGCCAATAGAACCAATAGGTATCCCAGTACCTGGCCAACTGCCTTGCCGCTGCGTGCCTATCCCCATGTAGATCCATCAGGACCTTCGTGAAATCATTGAACCTGCGGATTGTCTGGTCAGAGATACGCCGTGCATCCAATGGCAACTTTGCACCGGGAAGTTGCATCCATATCATTATGGCCTCCTCCAGATGGCGGGGGATCCTTGTATATTTGGGCTGTTCGAGCCTGGGCAGATACCTGACAAGCCCCTTTAGATCCCCTTCCAGTAGGCATTGGGCCATATAATACTCAAAGGCCATGGTGTTGTTTGGATCCTTGACCAACTCCAGCAGACAGAACTCTGGGTATTCAGGGGCAACCAAGAAATCCTCCTGAGGCATCGCCTTCAGTACCTGGCCCAGATATGGGTCCTCTGCTACTAGGTTGGCATCTGCCAGGTATCTACCATATCGATCTGCCAACCTCCTGTGCCATGGGGTCGCCCTCAACATCGCCAGGTACTTTGATGCAATGGCCGTCTGGCCCTTTAGCAGGTGGACCTCTCCGAGTCTAGCGAGGTTCCTTGCCGTATAGCCCTTGATCTCTACTGCCTCATATGCCCAATGCTCTGCCTCATTGACTAGACCAAGGTCCATGAACAGATCGCTATGTGCAAGTGGTCTCAACCTGGTCAACGGGTCCTTTAGGAACAATGACCTGCCAGGATATTGCACAAACTCGAACATCCTGTCCAAGAGCTGACCATGGTGGTACAAGGCCCTGTTCAACTGATATTGCACGTATGCGTCGTTTGCCCTCGCGCGGCCGCCTATCGCCAGGACGCGATCCCAGTCCCTCCTAGCAGCATAGTAGTCTATTAGCAACACCCTCCTAGCGCTACGATCAATACACAGCGATACAGCAAGGGCCCCGCCCAAGATCACCGCTGCTGCAGTAACAGGCCCTGCCAAGGGCGCTCGCCAGGATGTCTTGCCAAGCATGATAGGCCTCAGACCTACCATCGCTGCCAACGAACCATATACAAGCCATGTCATCCACCCATGCTTGTAACCATCAAACCTAGAAAGTCCATCAATGTATGCATCTGGCCAGTGGACAGGAAAGACCATTGATGCAAACAGATATGGTATGGCCAAGGACATCGCCAGGTATGCCAAGGCAGGTCCGGCTCGGCGGTAGAGCAGCTGGTGAAGTATGACCAAGCTGGCCAGGACCAAAGACAGGCCTGCAGTCAGATAATAGCAGCATGTGTAGATCACGCAGAATCCCAATAGCCTTATCCACCATTTCCTGCCCTCCAATCTCAAGTAGATTATCAAGGCTGCAATCACCAAGGCAATGCCTAAGGCTATGCCTGAAGGACAGGCATAATCACAATACAAGGCAAACAAAAGAATTGAAGGCAGCCAATGTATCATACTGGGCCCAACAAGCAGCCCGAAAAGCCCCCCTATAAGGCCCAGTAAGAGGACCATCGCCAGGGCCCCTAGCCAGGGGACATACATTAGCTGGCTGAAGAGCCTGCCAAGTAGGGTGACAGGCCCGCCAGGATAAGACAAGAACTCCATGACAAAGTGGTTATCAAACAAGAAGACGGGTTCCTGTGCATGGCATCTCAGGCCGGGGCCTGCCAGGTAGAACTCGCCTATGAGCATGAACCCGAGCAGGCCTATGGTCAAGCCCAACCGGAAGATATTGCCGTACCTAGCCAGTGGTGGCGATGATATGGGTTCGGTCATATCAGCCTGCCCATCTCTATCCCATCTTGCCTGCGGATTCTACTTGACACAAGGGTGCAGGGCATTGATAATGAATCTAAACTTGGAAACCATGGTTACACTATCCAAAGACATGATCATAACAGCAATCGATACAAAGCAGAAGGCCAAGGACTGGTCTTTGCCCTGAATGGGTCTCGATCTTGAGTATTGGGCCTTTCAGGGCAAGATCCTGAAAGGCCTTTTTGTTTGGCTGTTGTATTGAAAGGGTCTAGATGATGAATCGGATAAGGGTAGGGGTATTGGGTGCAACCGGGATGGTGGGTCAGAACTACGTAAGGTTGCTAAAGGACCACCCATGGTTTGAGGTCACGTATGTGGCTGCCTCCCCAAGATCTGCTGGCAAGACCTATGCAGAGGCAGTCCAAGGTCGCTGGCTCATGCCTGAACCAATACCACAGGCGGTCAAGGACCTGGTGGTAGGGGATGCCAATGATATCGAGCAGGCCAAGGATAAGTGCCAGATGGTCTTTTCGGCCATAGAGGAGGACAAGGATGTGGTCCGAAGGCTTGAGGAGGCCTATGCAGCAGCAGACATACCCGTAGTATCCAACAACTCTGCCCACAGGGCCACAGAGGATGTCCCCATGATCATACCCGAGGTCAACTGGGAGCACGCAGCCCTGATCGATGTGCAAAGAAGACAGAGGGGTTGGCGAAGGGGCCTTATTGCAGTAAAGCCCAACTGTAGCATCCAGAGCTATGTCACCCCAATCTATGCCTTGCAACAGGCCGGCTTCCCTGTAGATGCCATAATCGTCACCACCCTGCAGGCCGTCTCAGGCGCCGGCTTCCCTGGCCCGGCATCATTTACGATGATAGACGGGGTGGTCCCTTACATAAAGGCAGAGGAAGAGAAATCAGAGATCGAACCACTACGTGTCCTCGGCAGGCTGGAGGGTGGCAGGATCATAAACAGCGATATCAAGATCTCTGCACATTGTAACAGGGTACCTGTGATAGACGGCCATATGGCATGTGTAAGCCTCAGGTTTGCCAAGGCAAGGCCCACCATAGAGCAGGTCTTGCAGATCTGGAAGGACTTTTCTAGCGAGCCTCAACGCCTCCGCCTGCCTTCTGCGCCTATACCTGCCATGATCTATCGGGATGAACCTGACAGACCTCAACCACGCATGGATCGCGATGCAGGCAAGGGGATGGCTATCACGCTGGGTAGATTGCGGCCGTGTAAGGTATTTGACATAAGGTTTGTCGGGCTGTCCCACAATACCATAAGGGGTGCAGCAGGCGGCGCAATCCTCATGGCAGAACTTCTGAAGGCAAAGGGTTACTTCTAGGCCCTACTGGAGGAAGGCGATATCTAGGTTTTTCGCTGCAAGGACCTCATCAGGCCTACAAACGACCGTGGTCTTGGGAGAGTCCTTGAGCTGTTGTGGATCTGTTATCGCCAGGTCCGCTATCTCTATCATGGCCTCGATGAATCGGTCCAATGTCTCCTTTGCCTCTGTCTCGGTAGGCTCTATCATCATCGCCTCCTTGACGATGGTCGGGAAATAGATGGTGGGTGGATGGAAGCCACGGTCAATAAGGGCCTTTGCAATGTCTATGGCATGTATGTCGTTGGCAAGCATCTGCCTTGTTGGGGTCAGGACACACTCGTGCTTGCATAGGCCAGGATATGGCATGTCATAGTGGTCCTTGAGCCTGATCCGGATGTAGTTTGCATTTAAAACTGCATTCTCCGCAACCCTGACTAGACCTTCCCTACCCAACATCAATATGTAGGCATAGGCCTTCAGTATCACGCCAAAGTTGCCGTAGAATGGGGCCACATAACCTATGGACTTTGGCCTGTTGTATTCCAAGGCATATGTACCATCATCCCGCTTTACCACTATACTTACTGGCAGGTATTGCTGCAGGCCCTCTCTTACACCAACAGGCCCGGCACCAGGCCCACCTCCGCCATGCGGCGTGGCAAATGTCTTGTGGAGGTTTATGTGCATGATATCAAAGCCAAAGTCAGCAGGCCTTGCCTTGCCTACGATTGCATTGAGGTTTGCGCCATCATAATAGGCCAGGCCATCCACTGAATGCACAAGCTCGCAGATCTGCCTTATCTGTGGCTCGAAAAGCCCAAGTGTGTTGGGGCAGGTCATCATGACCCCGGCAACCTCGGGATTGATCAATCTCTCGAATGCATCCATGTCCACCGTGCCAAACCTATTGGTCGGCACAGAGACAACCCTGTAGCCAGCAATGGCAGCACTGGCAGGATTGGTGCCATGGGCGCTATCAGGTGCGAGGACGATGGACTTCCTATTGCCCCTGTCCCTATGGTACGCAGACATGATCATCATGCCTGTCAGCTCACCATGTGCCCCTGCCATTGGCTGCAAGGTAAACCCTGCCATGCCAGTGATCTTTCGCAGCAGTATGTCCATCTGATACAGGACCTCAAGGGCGCCTTGTGTCAGCAGGCCACCGCCTCGAAGTTGTGGCAGCAGTGGATGCAGATCTGCAAAGCCGCTATAGGCAGCGATCCTTTCGGTAAACTTCGGATTGTACTTCACGGTGCAGGATCCCAATGGGTAGAACCCTGAATCGACACCGAAGTTCTTCCTCGCCAGCCCTGTAAAATGCCTCACTACATCCAACTCACTAAGCTCGCCCAGCCTTGCCGGCTCCTGTCGCAAGAACCTCTTGTCAATATGCACGGACGTGGGTACGTCGCTAGATGGTATCCGAAGCCCCCTGCGACCAGGGGAACCCTTCTCGACTATAAGGTTCATAGGACCGACTCCAATGCCTCTGCAAGCATGCCTATCTGCTGTTTGGTCCTCTTTTCTGTGACTGCTATCAGGATACACCGCTCCATACCCTCGTAGTATCTACTCAACGGAAAGCCAGCGGCAAAGCCCTTCTCTATCAATCTGGCAATGACATCCGTTGCATCTGAAGGCAAGTCAAGGACAAACTCGTTAAAGAACCATTTGGTCCTAAAGTGCGGCCTTACGCCAGGGATCTGGCAAAGTCGATCGAATGCGTAGCCTGCCTTATCAGCGCATAGCTGGGCAGTCTGGCGCAGACCTTCTTTACCAAGCACAGACAGGTACACCACTGCCGCCAGTGCACAAAGGGCCTCATTTGAGCAGATATTGGATGTGGCCTTCTCCCTACGTATGTGCTGCTCCCTGGCCTGCAAGGTCATAACGAATGCCTCCCTGCCATAGCGATCCACGGTCCTGCCGATGATCCTGCCGGGCATCTTCCTGACATACTGGCGCCTGGTGGCCATGAAACCCAGATAAGGCCCCCCAAATGACAATGGCAATCCAAGGCATTGGCCCTCGCCAGTTGCAATGTCAGCACCCATGGCACCTGGCGTCTTGACAAGACCTAAAGAGATGGGATAGCAAGAGACAATCAAGAGGGCCCCAACCTCATGGGCCATATCAGCAATATCACTTAGGTCATCAAGGCATCCAAAGAAATTCGGATTCTGCAGGATGACAGCAGCCACGTTCCTATCCAATCTGGCCCGGATCTGGCCCCGATCTACAATTCCTTCAATGCAATGGGTCTGCACAAGATCTATACTGAGGTTCTTGGTGTAACTAGATATCATCACTCGATAGATGGGGTTTACGCTATCATCTATTATCACCCTATTCCTGCCCGTGATCCTCAAGGCCATCATCATGGCCTCATACAGGGCCGTCCCGCCGTCATACAGGGATGCATTTGCCACCTCCATCTCGGTCAGACGGCAGATCATGGATTGAAACTCATACATGGCCTGCAAGGTGCCCTGTGAGAGCTCCGGCTGGTAAGGCGTGTAGGCAGTATAGAATTCGCTACGCGATATGATAGCACCAACTGCAGCAGGTATGTAGTGATCATAGAACCCGCCACCCAAGAAACATGTCAGGCCTACATGGTTCTTTGCCGCCAGTAGCGCCATGGCCTCCATGACCTGCTGCTCGGCCAGACCTACAGGCATATCTGTCAGATCTGAGCGGAGCTGGGCAGGTATATCCGCAAATAGCTGCTCCATGCTCAGCCCGATCTGCTCAAGCATCTGCTCTCTTTGCCGGTCGCTATTGGAGATAAAGGGCATGCTGGTCCCCTACATTATTGCGACTTCAGGAATCGGGTATACGCATCGGCATCCATCAGGCCGCTGGTAGGGTTAGGTTTGCTGAGCTCCATCTTGCAGATCCAACCATCCTGGTAGCAGCTCTGGTTGATCAATTCCGGCCTTGACAACAACTGCTCATTGACCTCTATTACCTTACCATCAACAGGTGCATATACGTCACTTGCTGCCTTTGAACTCTCAACAACGCTGATGGACTGTCCCTTCTCGAAACTAGCGCCAACCGCTGGAAGCTCAACAAACGTCACCTCTCCCAACATCCTCTGCGCATGGTCAGTGATCCCGATGGTTGCAATCTTGCCCTCCAACCTGACCCATTCATGATCCTTTGTATAGTACAGTCCCTTTTGAACGACCATATGACCTCCTAGAACCTTGCAAACCTCGGCAAGACCACACCTTGCAGATCCGCCTGGAGCTGTTGGCCCTTCTCAACCGTCTGTGGCCTGCCTTGTCTTCCCTGGGCCTGGCTGTGTGCCAGGTAATAGATGCCTATGACCTTTCCTTCGGTACAGTGCAAGCTGTCCATGTAGGCAAGGCCTATCTGTTCAGATCCGGTGGATGCACAACTGGATATCCATCCTATGCACCGACCGGCACTATCCAGGACTGCATCCCCGAATCGTATCGGCCTTATGCCCTTGCCCCCTGGGAATCTGACCCTCGCCACCTGCATCTGCCTATTGCTAGCGGCCTCAGCAATGGCAGTCTTGCCGATAAAGAATGGTTTTTGTGTCTTGACCGCCCAACCATATCCTGCCTCAAAAGGATTGATCCCATAGGGCCCGGCCAACTCGCGGCCATATAGCGGCAAACCAGCCTCAATCCTGAGGCTATCCCTGGCCCCCAGACCACAAGGCAACAGCCCTACCTGCTGGCCCCTTTCTGATAGGATATTCCACAAGGCAGATGCCTTTGCAGGCTGCACAAACAGCTCAAAACCGATGCGTGCGCCTGTATATCCAGTCCTTGCCACTACACACGGTATCCTCTGGATCGAACAATCGATGAACCGAAACGGACCTAGTTGCGCCAAAAAGAGGCTATTGGAATCCACTAAGGCCTCCAATATCTCCAAAGACCTAGGTCCTTGTATGGCTATATCCACCATACCGTCAGGTCCGGTCGCAGGGTCCCGAAGGTCCCGGATCTTGGGACTCAGCCCCAACCCCCTTTCAGGATCGGCCGTATCTATAATCCATATATCCTGGATCAGACCATCCAGGTAGGCCTTGACCTTGGCCTCATTGACCGCATTGACAACCAGCATGAAGTCTTGCTCGCCACGCCTGTAGATAATCAGGTCATCCATAACGGTCCCTGTCGGCTCCAGGAGGAAGGTGTACCTTGCCTGCCCTACCTCCATATCGGCGACCCAATTGGTGCAAACTGCCTCCAAGAACTCCGCGGCCTGTGGCCCACTGACCTGAAGGATTCCCATATGTGTGCAGTCAAAAAGCCCTGCTGCCTCGCGGACCGCCCTGTGCTCCTGACTGATGGACGAGAACCACAAAGGCATGATATACCCGGCAAACTCCGCCATCGGACAGGATGCAGCCCTCTTTATGTGCTCCTGGTAGAGCACACTTCCAACTGGTTGCCTTGCCGGCGGTTTGAATATAAAGTCCTTCTTCAATTCTGGCCCAAGTCTGAGAGCCCGGTACAGGACCGGGATCCACGCATGATAGAACTGTTCTGGCACCCGTCAAGGCCTCTAGGGATCATCAAGCCAAGAAAATGCCTCCTTGGCAGCATCTATCGTCCGTTCTACATCCTCTTGCGTATGAGCTGTGGAAAGAAACATCGCCTCATACCCGCTAGGTGCCAGGTATATCCCTGCGTCAAGCATATTACAGAAAAACCTCTTGAATCTGGCCATATCAGCAGACTGGACATCGGCCAGGTTGCGGACTGGCCTATCAGTAAAGAAACAGCTCATTAGTGACCCGACCCTGTTGACCTGCAGCGGCACGCCTGCTGCCCGTGCGGCCTCGATCAGCCCTTGCTCCAAGGCAGCCGCCCTATGCTCCAACTGGGCATAAGGTTTCATCTGCCTCAGCAAGCGGATCGTGGCGTTTGCAGCAGCAGTGGCTATAGGATTGCCGCTAAGTGTCCCGGCCTGATATACAGGGCCAATAGGCGCTAATAGGTCCATGATCCTGGCACTTCCACCTACTGCAGCCAATGGTAGGCCTCCACCAACGATCTTCCCAAGGCAGGTAAGATCCGCCTTTATGCCATATAGCTCCTGGCAGCCCCCTAAGGCCACGCGAAGTCCGGTTATCACCTCGTCGAATAACAGTACCGCCCCTTCCATGTCGCAGATCTCTCTCAGACCCTCTAGATACCCTGGCTCAGGCCGGATCACACCCATATTTGCCGCAACAGGCTCCACTATCACTGCAGCGATCCTGCCTCTATGGCACCTAAAGGCCTCCTGGACCTGTGAAAGGTCATTATATGGGACAACTATGGTCATCCCTGCCACGGCCTGCGGTACCCCTGCACTGGCAGGCCTACCCATCTCAGCAGCACCTGAGCCTGCGGCAACTAACAGGCTGTCGCTATGGCCATGGTAGCAGCCTTCCATCTTTATGATCATATCCCTGCCAGTATAGGCCCGTGCAAGGCGAATGGCAGTCATAACCGCCTCAGTACCGCTACTGACGAGCCTCACCTTCTCAATCGAGGCAAACACAGAGGTGATCTGCACTGCCAATTCAGCCTCTGCAATGGTTGGGGCCCCATATGAGGTGCCAAGGCCGGCAGCATCCCTTACTGCCTTTACCACCTCTGGGTGGGCATGACCAAGTATCAAGGCCCCCCAAGAACAGACATAGTCTATGTACTGATTGCCATCTACGTCATAGACCCTTGAACCCTTGCCAGATGCGATAAAGACTGGTACGTGCTCCACTGCCCTGTATGCGCGGACAGGAGAGTTCACGCCACCAGGCATCAGCTTACATGCCTGCTCAAATGCCCTGGCAGATCGATCATATGGCCGTCTGCTCATAACACCAATTATCCCCATTGGCCTTGTACTATCAACTGGCAGTACCATAACTGATTATAGGCAATGTGGAGCAGGTTTCAGGTACGCCAATCTGGACACATGTGACTAGGCGGTGGCCTTGCCTAAGGGCCGGCAGGCTTAGCAAGACTTTAGATCAGGCTCGACAATGCCAGCAGATTGCAATCGACGACTATCAGTTGACCAGAATGCAGACCTGGCGATCGCACACATCTTGGCACCTAGACAGATGGACAGTTGCATCCAACGCAGCAGGGCCTGCATAAAGACACCAGGCCAGCATGAACCATAAGCCGAGCCAACTTCTAGGTAACAGCAGGCGGCCATACGCTCAAGAGTCCTCAAGGGCCAAGACGCCAGAAACCACGAAAGGGGGGTAGTAGCAGCAGGCCCCATTGGCCGCAGGACAACTACTGATCCGCCAAGTGAAATTGTTCCTTTGCCTGTTCCACAACTGCGACAAGCTAATACACCAGACCTCAACCTGCGCTTTTGCCACTTGCATATACTCCCAGCGGATCTGGCCCACCTCAACCCAAGCCAAGAACTTGTCCATGTCAGCAACCAGCAGACACGTCATTGATCCAGATCCTAATCAATCAGGATCAGGATACCCTTGCAGCCCAGGCAACCATGCCTCGATGGTCGAGGTATGGTTAATCAATCTGCGCATACTGCCGCCGGGCCTGCTTCAGTTATCATCAGTCTCAGGTCAGCCAGTTAGTAAAAGACAGCATGTTACTGCTGCTACGACCGCAGCTTAAGCGAATCAGCAGCAATACACAGCTTTCAACCAAATCCAGCGATTAGGCTAGATAGAAAGAGGCCACAATCAGTAGCGATACCTCCTACTGGTAATGAGGGGTGTCTTGTGAGGGCAACTTACACCGGACTTCATAAACCTTTATAGTTAGCTGTTCCAGATGACTTCTGGCAATCAGATCCCAACGCCAACAAAACATCATCGGAGAAGATCAAGGTCCACTCACCATCAGTTCT